>JBBSFG010000146.1:0-8946 GCA_038238965.1 Candidatus Acidiferrales bacterium
AGCCAACATGCAACTCGCCGATCTCGACGCCATCGCCGTCACTCAAGGCCCCGGCCTCGTCGGCGCGCTTCTCGTCGGCATCACGTACGGAAAAACTCTAGCCGCCGCGCTCGAAAAACCTCTCATCGCCGTCAACCACCTCGAAGGCCACGTGCACGCCGTATTCCTCGAAGCCCATCGCGCCGCCCGCCGCCCACCCAAACTCCCCGCCGTCTGTCTCATCGTCTCCGGCGGCCACACCGTTCTCTACGAAGTCGCGCAACACTCCACAGATAGCCTTCTCACTTACCGAAAAATCGGCCAAACTCGCGACGACGCCGCGGGCGAAGCCTACGACAAAGTCGCCAAACTCCTCGCCCTCGGCTATCCCGGAGGCCCCATCCTCGACCGCCTCGCAGCCGTCGCCAACGGTGCCCCGCCCCCCGTCAAATTCGGCATCACCAAAATGAAAGGCAACGCTCTCGATTTCAGTTTCAGCGGCATCAAGACCGCGGTCCTCTATCATCTCCGCGAACATCCCGAATACTCCGCTGAAATCCGCGCTCGCCAAGCGGCCCTCGACCGCGGCCACAAATCGTTCGACCAGTTGCTCCCGCTTTGCAACTCACAAACGCTCGCGCTCATCCGTGAATTTCAAAAGTCCGTAGTCCGCGCTCTCGTCGACCGCACCATCACTGCCGCCACTGACTGGTCCGCTGCATCCATCCTCGTCTCGGGAGGAGTCGCCGCCAACTATGAGCTCCGCGCTACATTCGAATCCCGCGCCGCCGCCGCGGGCATCGACGTATTCTTCCCCAGCCGCGCCCTCTCCACCGACAACGCCGCCATGATCGCCGCCGCCGCCCACCCACGTTTCCGCGCCGCTCTCTTCGCCACCAACTCCCTCGAACCCAACCCCGCCCTCCCCCTCACCTAAATCCACCCAGCTCCGTCCCTCGACGCCGCGCCTCCGCGACGCCCAGCATCAATTGCCATTACGAATCCCGCCGCCTTTTGGCGGGTGAGGAATCTGCTGTTTGAAGCAACGGCAAGCTCACAGGCGTAAACCACCCATCCACTTTTCCGCGTACGTTCATCTGATCTTGGCAATCACCAGAGCCACTTACCCAGACCGGTCATTCCGAGCGGAGCGAGGAATCTCTCTTCGATCTTTCGCGTATCCCTATTTAAGAAGTAACAACGATCAGAGGTTCCGCCACCACCTACTCCATCACCCACTCCGCCTCCACCTTCGGCGGCTGCAGCAGCGTCTGCATCACCACGCAGTACTGCTCTGTCTTCTCCCGCAATCCACGCAACTGTTCCGCCGTCGCCTGCGGCGCCACAATCGCATAGCGCATCTGAATCGTCTCGAATCCCACGCGCACATCCTTAGCAATCCCCAGCGTCCCGCGCAGATCCAAATCCCCCTCAACCGTCACCTCAATCCGCTCCGTGGCAATTCCCATCGCCGTAGCCACCATCTGGCAGGTAATCTGCGCGCACGCCGCCAGCGCACCCAGCAGTAAATCCCCCGAGCACGCTCCAGTCCCCGCGCCCCCAACTCCCGTGTGCGCTTCCGCCTGGTAAATCGCTCTTCCGATATCCACCGAGCACGCAATCGGCGCTCCGGTTTGCCCGCCCTTCGCGCTCAACTTGATTCGCGAACTCCCCGGATCGCTCCGATATTTTTCTTTCAGCGGTTTTTGTACCGATCTCAGATCCATCGCTAAATATCCCCCGTTTCCATAAGTCTGTAGCCACACAAATCCCGTAGCCGCCTGTCTCACTTGTCGCCGCCCTGTTTGCTTGCTAGCATTTATTTGGCGGGAGGCCAGCACATGCCCAAGTTTGTCATTGAACGCGAAATCCCCGGACTCGGAAATCTCACTGACGCCGAAATGCAGGCGGTCGCTCGCAAGTCAGCCGACATTCTCAAAGCCATGGGCCCCGAAATTCAGTGGCTGCAAAGCTACGTCACCGGCGACAAGATGTACTGCGTCTACCTCGCTCCCGACGAAGCCATGATCCGCGAGCACGCCAAAAAGGGCGGCTTCCCAGCCAATCGGATCTCCGCCGTACGCAGGCTCATCGACCCCTCCACCGCCGAGTAACCAGAGCGAAAGTCTTCTGGCCTCCGGCGGAAATCGAATCACGCCCGCACGGGGGCACTCACTCTCCACCGGCCGCGGACGCAGGCGTCAACGCTTCCTCAATTATTTTCTCCACCGGCATCGCCCATCCTTCCAGCCATGCCGTTCTGCCCGCCTCCATACTTAACTGCTGCCGCGCGGCCTCCAGACTGGTTTCCAGTTTCCCCTGTTCCGTCGGCGTAAGCGTAACTCCAATGCTTTGCCTCAATGCCGCCGCCGCGCCCGCCAACCGCAGCGCTCGCTTCGCCCGCGATTGCGCCGCTTCGCACCCGGCAAACGATTCCAGCAGTCGCGCGATCCCTCGCTTATGTTCCAGCGCCTGAAACACCCCTATGCTTTCCCGGTATAAGGCCTCCGCCGCTCGATAATCCTTTTGGTCCCGCGCCAGGTTTCCCAAATCCGCCAGCGAACCTGCAATACCCCACACATCGCCAAGCTCCCGAAACGTTGCCAGACTCTCCTCGCACAACAATCGCGCTCCTTCGGAGTCTCCCTGATCGCACGCCGCGGCTCCCTCGTGGTTCAGCGCCCACGCCGCCCCCGTGCGGTCCCCCAATTCCCTGAAAATCCCCAGGCACTCCTGGTACAACGCGCGCGCCCTTCCGTATTCCCCCAGCCTTGTCGCCACATTCGCAAGATTACTCAGCGCGCGTGCCACCGCCGGCGCGTCCTGTAATTCCCTCCACAACGCCAGACTCTCTTCAAACAGCGTGCGCGCCTCCCCCAGTTCTCGGCGGTCCCGCGCATTCACCGCCAGCGCGTTTGCGCCGACCGCGATGCTGCGCTTATCCCCAGACTCTCGCGCAATCTCCAGGCTCTCTTGCAGCAGTTCCGCCGAAGCTCCAAAGTCTCCCTGCGCCTCTGCCAGAATTCCCGCCACAGAAAGCGCGCGCATTCGCCCGGCCGTACGCGCCGCCGCTCCGGGAAGCTTCAAAACTTTTTCCAGTCGAACCCGTCCCTCCGCCAGGTATTCTCGCGACTCCCAGAACCGGAAAAGCGCCGTGCCCAACCTCAATCCCCACTCCGCATCCCCCGTCGCCGTAAGCCACTCCAGCGCCGTCCGAAAATTATTATTCTCGATCTCGAAGCGCTCCAGCCAGCCCGTCAACTGCGCTCCGCTATCCTCTGCCGCCCCTTCTTCCGCCAGCACAATGCAATACGCCGCATGCGCGCGTCTCACCAGTTTCTCTTCACCGCTCGCCGCCATCTTCTCCAGCCCGTATTCGCGAATCGTCTGCAGAATCACAAACCGCGGTTCGCCGTCCTCTTGCTCGATCTGCCGCGCCAGGCTCTTGTCCACCATCGAGCTCATTCCGTCCAGTACATCCACTCCCAGATCGTTCTTCGTGTTGCAAACCGATTCCACCGCTTCCAGCGTGCACCCGCCAAGAAAAACTGCCAGCCGCCTGAAAAGTTTCTGCTCCGCCTCGTTCAGCAGGTCGTAGCTCCAATCGATCGCTTGCCGCAACGTCTGCTGCCGCGCAGGCAGATCCCGCGCTCCGCCTGTTAACAGTTGCAGCCGGCTCGCCAGCCGCGTCAAAATCGCCGGCGGCGACAGCAGTTTCGCTCGCGCCGCCGCCAATTCAATCGCCAGCGGCAACCCATCCAGCCGCGCGCAGATTTCCGCCACTGCGCCCGAATTTTCTTCCGTCAATTTGAAATCCGGTTTCACCGCCGCCGCCCGCTGTACAAACAGCGCGATCGCCGAATATTTAGTCAGTGCCGCTAGGGAAGGGAACGAGTTCGCCTTTGGCAGCCCCAGTGGCGGCGCCGGAAATTCGTGTTCTTCGTAGATCCGCAGCGCCGCTCGGCTGGTCACCAGCAATTTCAAGCTCGGCGCCAGCGCCAGCATCTCCGCCAACACCGGCGCCGCTTCAACCAGGTGTTCGAAGTTGTCCAGCAACAAAAGCGTCGGCCCTCGCACCTGTTGCAGATATTTCTTTAAACTCTCCAGCCGCGTTTCTCCCGCTGTCTCCCTCACGCCCAGCGTCTGCGCAATCAAAAAAGGGATCATCGCCGCTTCATTCACTGGTGCCAGCGCCACAAAATACATTCCCGCCGAAAACTCTTCGCCCATCTCCCGCGCCACTTCCAGCGCCAATCGCGATTTCCCGATTCCGCCCGGTCCCGTCACCGTAACCAGCCGCACATCCGCACGCATCAGAACTTCCTTCACCGCCGCAATTTCCTTGTCTCGCCCTACGAACGCCGTACCCGGCACCGGCAGATTGTTCGGCCGCGTCTCAACCTTTTTATGCTGCAGGTCCGACAACCTGCTCCGCAATTCCGCCAGGTCGCGCGCCATGTCCCGCGTTGACTCGTACCGTTTCTCCGGCTCCTTCGCCAGACATCTCTCCACCACCCAGCACAGCGGCGGAGGAGCCTCCGGGTTCAGCGTCGCAATCGGCTCCGGCTCTTCCGCATGAATCGCCAGCAGTGCCAACGAGGTTGTCGCCCGGTTGAACGCGCACTTTCCCGTGGCCATCTCATACAGCACCAGCCCAAACGAAAACTGGTCCGACCGGTAATCCAGCGCTTTGCCGCTCGCTTGCTCGGGCGACATGTATTGAATCGTCCCCATCAGCACGCCCGGATGGCTGTCGTACACCGCCGTAGTTTTGCTATCGGATTGTTCGCCGCCGGCCTCCCCAAGTTTCGCCAGCCCAAAATCCAGAATCTTCACCGCGCCGTTAGTCACCATCAGGTTTTCAGGTTTCAAATCCCGGTGAACGATGCCCGCCTCATGTGCCTCGGCCAATCCTTCGGCAATCTGCACCGCGATATCCACCACCTTGCGCATCGGCAAAGTCCCCGCAGCCAGTAGCTGCCGCAGCGTCTTTCCCTCCACAAACTCCAGCACCAGAAAATCCACGCCCTCGTGATGCCCGATATCATGCAGGGTACAAACATTCGGATGCGCCAATTTTGAAATCGCCCGCGCCTCCTGTTCCAGCCGCGCCCGCTGTTCCGCCTTCTGCGACAAATGCCCCGGCAATACTTTGATCGCCACCGTCCGTCCCAGCCGCGTATCCGTCGCCCGATACACCTCGCCCATGCCGCCCGCCCCTAGCGGCGCGACAATCTCATACGGCCCCAACCTCACTCCCGCAACAAGCGCCATAACACGCAGAGTATATCCCCTAGCCGCGCTCCTCAGATAATCACTCATCGTTAACCCTAACGAGGGGGTGCCGCATCCTTTCTGTTTTTCAAAGGGTGCGTCTTCGCTCTTGCACTACACGCCTTTGCAATCACGCCGTCGCATTTCGTTTTTCACATGATCTTGGCAACCAGCTCTGCCAACGCACCCGGACCTGTCATTCCGAGCGAAGCGAGCCGACGCTTTTTCTTCAACTTCGCTCCTGCGAAGTTGTCGGCTTGCGCAGTCGAGGAATCTCTCTTCGATCTATCGCGCAAGCCACCCTTCAGTGAGTTTGGTTGTACATACGAAAATGATGACTAATCAGGGATCGAAAATTATTCGAGAAGCTTTGGTATACGATTGATGTCCTGCAATATCTCCGGTCCATTGTCGTGATCACTGGCTTGCTGATCTGCTTTTCTTCGACCTTGCGTTGTGATGAACCTGTCCAAGTCACGGTCGCGAACTTAAGGCTGATCCTGTGAAGTACAACGCTTCCCGACCACTACCCCACGAAAATCAGTTGCTTTCCCCTCCCAAGCCACACACAATCCGCCATCACATCCTAGGAGGCCCAAGATGCTAGATCGCCGCAACTTCCTCTCCACCGGCTTCTCCGCCGCTCTTACCCTCCGAAGCACCAATCTCCTCACTCAACTCCAAAACCTCCCGGCAACCCTCCCCGATCACTCCCTCCTAGACAAAAACGAAGAAGCCTACTGGTCCGAACTCCGCAAACAATTCCTCATCCCCGAAGACGAAATCTACCTAAATAACGGCACAGTAGGTTCTAGCCCCGCCCCCGTCCTCCGCGCCATTTTCGACGCCTACACCAGCACCGAAAAACTGGATCAGCACGAACCCGAAGACTATCCCATCTGGGGCTACGCCTCCTGGAACGAGTTCCGCGACCCCCTCGCCGAATTCGTCGGCTGCCATCGCGACGAAATCGCTCTCCTCCGCAACGCCACCGAAGCCAACAGTTACATCGCCAACGGCCTCGACATGAAACCCGGCGACGAAGTCCTCATGACCGACCAGGAACATCCCGGCGGCGAGCACCCCTGGAATCTCAAAGCCAAGCGCTACGGCATCGTCGTGAAAAAAATCTCTCTCCCGCGCCCCGTCAAAGACGCCGCTCAGGTCCTCAACCTTTTCAATGACGCCATCACCCCGCGCACCCGCGTCATTTTCTTCAGCCACATCACCACGTTCTCTGGGGTCGTTCTTCCCGCCAGAGAAATCGCCGCCCTCGCCCGCTCCAAAAATATTCTATCCGCCGTCGACGGAGCCCACGTCCCCGGCATGATGCGCCTCAACATCCACGACCTCGGCTGCGACATGTACACCTCCAGCCCTCACAAATGGCTGCAATCAACCAAGGGCTCCGGCTTCCTTTACGTTCGCGATGAAGTCATCGACCGCCTCTGGAACACCATCGTCACCGAAGGCTGGGACGACCCCAAAATTCGCGCCGAACGTTTCCAGCGCATCGGCAGCTCCAACGTCCCCGCCCTCTGGGGACTCCGCGCCTCCATCAAATTCGCCAACGACATCGGCCTGGATCGCATCGAGCATCGCCACCGCCAGCTAGGCGACTACATGCTCGCAGAAATGCAAAAGCGCGGCGCAATATCGTGGACCTCGCCCGACCCAGCTCTCCGTTGCGCCATCATCACCGTAAACGTCCCCCCAGTCCTCCGCCTCGACCTCGAAAACTGGCTCTGGCACTCCCACAAAATCCGCATCCGCGGAGCCGACCCCAATAAGCTCCGCCTCTCCACCCCCTACTACATCCAGAAAAAAGACATCGACCGCTTCCTCGCAAAATTCGACGAGTACAAGCGCGACAAAAAATTGGCATGAGCTTCGAAAAAATCAGGACGTGAATAATAAAGCGCGTGACATTTTCTAAGCGGCCTTCATTGGTTCGTCATGTCGTTGCTGTCGTCTGACCTTGGCAACTATCTCAGCCAACGCACCCAGACCTGTGATTCCGAGCGGAGTAGCGCGGCCTTTTCTTCCTCGTTCGCTCGTGTTTACCCTGAGCCTGCCGAAGGGCGAACGAGCCGCGCCACGCAGTCGAGGAGCCGCTCTTCGATTGATCGCGGAGCTGAGCTGTCGGGTGTCCCACGTGCCGATTCAACACGCGCGGAATACCGTCACGAACTCACCGCGTTCGAACAACCAGCACATTCGAACACCGCGCCATTCGAACGTGTCGCCTTACGAATTGAAGCGTGCAACGCATTCGAATGTATTACGCATTCGAACGTGTCACGCATTCGAACGTGTCACGCATTCGACAAACACGCTTTGTTTCACGTGAAACAAACATTTTACGGCCGCCCGCCGCAGTGTTCACATCAGCACCACGCTGTTTCACGTGAAACACACTTTCTGTGTCACTCGAACTTCCAACAAAATCCTGTTTCACGTGAAACAAACATTTTCGGCCAGTCATTCGCCATGAAAAACTCTGTTCCACGTGAAACAACAATTTGCAGCGTCGCCCTTCGTTCAAATGTCGACGCGCCGACAATTGTTCAAATGTCGACGCGCCGACAATTGTTCAATTGTCGACACGCCGACATTCGCACACTCTCCCCCGAACGCTTGAGTGTTCGAACGCCCCTCCCCTCAGAAACTCACCAACGTAATGTAGAATCACCAACTCATGCGCATCGCCATCGACAGCGGAGGCACCTTCACCGATTGCCTCTTTATGCGCAACGGAAAACTACATATCATCAAAGTTCCTTCCCGACCCAACGACCCCGCCGAAGCCATCGCCGAAGCCGTACAACTTGCCATCGAGAACGACAGCGACCAAGCGAATCTCGACCTCGTCTGCGGCACCACCGTTGGCACCAACGCCCTCCTCGAAAAAAGCAGCGGACGCGTCGCCCTCGTAACCACCGCAGGCTTTGAAGATGTTCTCGAAATCGGTCGCCAGGCCCGCTCCAATCTCTACGACCTCTTCGCAAAAAAGAAGGAACCGCTCGTCCCCGCATCCCGCCGCTTCGGCGTAAAAGAGCGAATCGCCCCCGGCGGCTCGATCATCCAAACACTCGGCAAGAACGAGATCGCCGGCCTCTTACGCAAATTAAAAAAAGCAAAGCCCGATTCGGTAGCGCTCTGTTTCCTGTTTTCCTTCCGCAATCCGAAACACGAAAAGCAAATCGCCGCCGCACTGCGCTCTGCAAACTATTCCGTGTCGGTCTCCCACGAAATCCTCCCGGAATTCCGCGAATACGAACGCACCTCCACCACGGTTATCAACGCCTGTCTCGTCCCGGTAATGAGCGGCTACCTACGCGACACGGCGCGGCGCATCGCCGCGCCCGCCACACAAACAAAAACTAAATTCAGCACCAGACAGCAACCGCGCGTGCGCATCATGCAATCCAACGGCGGCATTATCTCCGCCGACCACGCCGCGCGCGAACCGGTCCGCACCATTCTCTCCGGCCCAGCCGGAGGAGTCATCGGCGCCGCGCACGCCGCGAAACTCGCCGGCATCGAAAAATGCATCAGCTTCGACATGGGCGGCACATCAACCGATGTCGCACTGCTGACCAATGAATTGCGTACTACCAGTGAATCCGTCATCGCCGGTTTCTCAGTTGCTGTGCCTATGCTCGAAATTCATACCGTAGGCGCAGGCGGCGG
>JBBSFG010000147.1:0-8913 GCA_038238965.1 Candidatus Acidiferrales bacterium
GATTTCCAGCAGCGCTTCTCCGCCGTCAAAGCGGTCCGCGCGGCGGCTCAACGTGTCGCGTTCTTTTTCCAGGTCTTTGGCTTTCTCACTGATATTTTCCTTGTCACCCGTGTAGCGTTCCACTTCTTTCGAGTATTTTTCTTGCAACTTGGCGGCCTTTTCCTTGTCCAGCGGAGTGATCGTGCCCAGGAGATCAACCATGCTCTGCATTTCGTGCAGGCGAATATTCTTCGCCTGGTAAAAAGCCCATTGATCGGTCGCCTGCGACTGCAACAACAATTCTTCCGTGTGCGCGCGGTGCCCGAGCAAAGTTACCGCCGCGATGAACACCGCAAGAATGGAAAGCGTTACGGATACCGGCAGTACCAGCGGGTGATTGCCGTGTTCTTCGCCGGTTTCCGGTAATTCAAAACCTTCGGCCATCGGGATTTCTCCTTTTCGTCGATTACGTTATAGAAACGAATGCTTCAAGCCTTCAACGCGGCTGCTGCCGCCGCGATCGTGCGTTCGATATCGGCATCCGTGTGAGCCGCCGACAGAAACGCCGCTTCGAATTGCGAGGGTGCCAGGAAAATACCATGTTCCAGCATATTTCGGAAAAACTCGCCGTAACGTTTGCTATCTGACTTTTTCGCGTCACTATAGTTGCGCACCGCGTCCGGCGTAAAAAACATGGTCGCTAGCGATCCGACGGCATTTACGTGTGCCGCGACGCCCGCCTTGCCTGCCACATCCCGAAGGCCCTGCGCGAGCCGCTTGGCGCGCTTTCCAATGGCTTCGTAAAAGCCTGGCGCGCCCAGTTCGTTCAGCGTGGCGATTCCCGCGCTCATCGCCAGCGGATTGCCGGCCAATGTTCCCGCCTGGTATACGGGACCGAGCGGCGCCACCTGATTCATCAGTTCCGCTCGCCCGCCATACGCCGCCACCGGCAGGCCGCCGCCGATAATCTTGCCAAAGGTGGTCAAGTCCGCTTCGATTCCAAGTAATTGCTGCGCCGCTCCGGTGTGCAGGCGGAAGCCGGTAATCACTTCGTCCACAATCAGCAGCGCGCCGTTTTTTGTAGAAATCTCTCGTAAGCCTTTGAGAAATCCAGCTTCCGGCAAAACCACGCCCATATTGGCGGCGATCGGCTCGACAATAACCGCGGCAATTTTGTCTTTATGCTGCGCAAAGACCCGTTCCACGGCATTCAAATCGTTGTACGGCGCATTGAGCGTCAGCGCCGCCAGCGCTTGCGGAACTCCCGGGCACTCGGCAATGCCGAGAGTAGCCAGGCCAGAGCCGGATTGCGAAAGAAAGCTGTCCGAGTGGCCGTGATAATTACCCTCAAATTTGAGCAGCAGATCTCGCTTCGTCACTCCTCGCGCCAGCCGGAGCGCACTCATGGTCGCTTCCGTGCCGCTCGATACGAATCGGATTTTTTCGATAAATGGAATCGCGCGAATAATCAGTGTGGCGAGTTCGATTTCCAGTTCCGTGGTGGCGCCGAAACTTGTTCCTCGCTGGGCCTGCCTGGAAATCGCTGCGGTTACCGCCGGATGCGCGTGACCCAGCAGCATCGCGCCCCAGGAACACACATAATCGAGTAGCTCGTTGCCATCGGCATCATACAAAAATTGCCCGCGACCATGATCGACGATAAACGGCTCGCCCCCGACCGAGCGAAACGCGCGCACCGGGCTATTCACGCCGCCCACCAGCACCTGCTCGGCGCGCTTGAAAATTTCTCTCGAGCGCGAATCGCGTCGTTTCTGTTTTTGCGCCGCGTTTTGTGTTGGATTCATCGCCTTGCTCGCCACCAGCTCACGTCTTCAGCCAACGCGCCGCGTCCTTGGCGTGATAGGTCAGAATAATCTCCGCCCCTGCGCGTTGAATTCCGGTCAGAATTTCCAGCACCACGCGCTTTTCGTCCAGCCAGCCCTTTTGTACCGCCGCTTTAACCATGGCGTATTCTCCGCTCACGTTGTAAGCCGCCACTGGCACGTCGAACTCGTCCCGCACTCGCTTAATAATATCCAGATACGGCAGCGCCGGCTTGATTATCACCATGTCGGCGCCTTCTTCCAGATCCATCTCCACTTCCTTCAACGCCTCGCGCGCGTTAGCAGGATCCATCTGGTAACCGCGGCGGTCGCCAAATTGTGGCGTCGAATCCGCGGCTTCCCGGAACGGCCCGTAAAAACCGGAAGAATATTTAGCCGCGTACGCCAGGATGGAAATATTCTCAAATTTGCTCTCGTCCAGCGCCTCGCGGATCGCTCCAACGCGGCCGTCCATCATGTCGGAAGGAGCCACTATATCCGCGCCTGATCTTGCATGCGACACCGCCTGCTGGGCAAGAATTTCCAGAGTGGCATCGTTGGCCACTTCTCCGTTTTCAATGATCCCGCAGTGCCCGTGGTCAGTGTACTCGCACAGGCAAACATCGGTAATCACCAGCAATTTCAGCTTGGCCTTGCGAATCGCATCAATAGCGCGCTGTACCACGCCATCCGCGGCCGCCGAGCTCATCCCACGCGCATCCTTTCGCTCGGGCAGCCCGAACAGGATCACGCCCGGAATCCCCAGCGATTCCACCTCGCGGCATTCTTCTACAATTTCGTCGGCGGATTGCTGAAAAACGCCCGGCATGGAGCCGACTTCCTTTCGCACTTTCTGTCCCGGGCATACGAACATCGGATAGATCAGACCGGCTGCGCTCAAACGTGTTTCGCGCACCAGTCCGCGGATGGCTTCATTGCGCCGCAAACGCCGTGGACGGTGCGTCGGAAAGCTCATGCGTGCTTTACCCCCGCGACCGGTAGCTTCATCACGCTGACAAAATGTGTTTCCAGCGCCGCAAGCACCGCACTCGAAGTCGTCTCGTTCGCCACAATCGAATTTCCTGCTCCAGCCTGATGCAACGCGTTCGCCGTAATCGGTCCCACCGCGGCGATGACCATGCGGTCCTGCAGAGTCTGCAGGATCTTATCGCCAACAATTCCCACGAAATGCTCAACCGCTGTTGGGCTGAAAAATAGAATAGCGTCCATCTCTCCGTTAACGATTGCAGCGATTCTGGCGCGATCGAGATTCACGGGCGTGACCGTTCGATAGGCGACCACCTCCGTGAGGCTCGCGCCGTAATTCCTCAACAGCCTGGGCAGATCGGGATTTGCACGATCGCTGCGCGGCAGAAAAACCGCTTGATTCTTCAGCCGCTCTCCCAGCTCATTCGCCAAAGACGCTCCGCTGTGCGTTTTTGCCTGATAGTCCACAAAAAATCCCGCGCGCTCCGCAGCCGCCGCTGTCGTCGGGCCCACCGCCGCAGCCCGCGAACGCCTCCCGGCTACATTTCGCAAATTTCCGCGGGTACCGGCGCGCTTTACCACCGCGCGCACGGCGTTCTCGCTGGTAAAAATAATCCAATCGAAGTGTTCCAGTTGATCCAGCGCCGCATCCAGGGGCCCATAGTCTTCCGGCGCGGAAAACGCCACCAGCGGCAACGAACTCGGTATCGCGCCAAGCTCGGCTAGCTTCTCGAGCAGTTCTACGCTCTGCCGCGCTGCCCGCGTAATCACAATTCGTTTTCCCGCCAGAGAAGAAATTCCGAGTTTATCCACGCTGCCGTCCCACCTCCGCGAGAATCGCCTGCGCGCCGGAATCGATCAGCAAACGCGCCATCTTTTCGCCGAGCTCGGCAGCCTGTTCGGGTGTTCCTGTCAAACGCTGCTTTACGTGCTGCAAGCCATCTACGGATGTTACGCACGCTTCCAGCACCATTTCGCCGCGCTCTGTCCGCGCCCAGGCGCCGATGGGCACCTGGCAGCCTCCCTGCAAGGCCTTGAGCAGCGCGCGCTCCGCAATAATGGCCGAGCGGGTCTCCGCGTCATCCAGCTTCTCCAGCAGTTCCGCAGCCTGATTGTCACCCAGGCGCGTTTCCACCGCGATCGCGCCCTGTCCCACTGCCGGCATGAATACTTCGGGCGCAAACGTTTCGGAGATACGTTGCGCCCAACCCAGCCGGTCAAGCCCGGCTTTGGCGAGCACGATGGCGTCGTATTGGCCATCCGCCACTTTGCGCAGCCTGGTGTCCACATTGCCGCGCAATTCGCGAATATCAAGGTCCGGCCGGAGGCGCAGCAGTTGAGCCTGCCGCCGCAGGCTGCTGGTTCCCACGCGCGCGCCGCTTCGCAAATCGTCAAGCGTCGAGCCGTTTGCCGAAATCAGGCAATCGCGAATATCATCGCGCCGGCAAACGGCGGGAAAGCTCAGCCGCGACGGTGTCTCAGTCGGAATATCTTTTACGCTGTGCACCGCCAGGTCGATGGACTCGTCCAGCAGCGCTTCTTCCAGCTCCTTGATGAAAATTCCCCTCCCGCCGATTTGTGTGAGCGGAGCCTGTTGCATTTTGTCGCCGGCGGTTTTAATAATGATGATTTCGGCTTCCGCGCCCGTGGCCGCAAACAGTTGCTTGCGCACCGATTCCGCCTGCCATTTCGCCAGCAGGCTGCCGCGCGTGCCGATGCGCAGGTGCCTCACTGCTTCTCCCGGTTCGAAAGAAACAGGTCGCGCAACGCCTCGACATTTTGAATTTTGCGCCGCAATTCTTTCTCTCCGCGCAGTCGCTCAGCCGGCTCCAGCAATAATTTTTCCAGCAGCTCGGCCATCAAACTTTCCATCTGCTCGCGATCTTCCGCGCTCAGATGCTTCATGGACTCCATCCGCTCGCGAATAAAAGCAGCTCTCTCTTCCTGCAACCGCGCGCGCAGTTCATCCACCAGGCCCACCAGCTCGACACTGGCCTGCCAGGAAAGAAATTTACCGACGTGTTCGTCGACGATCGTTTCCGCGCGCGGAATTTCGCTTTCCCGCATGGCTCGGCTTTGCTGCACGATTCCACCGAGGTCATCGAGGTTGTACAGATAAACGTTGTACAGTTCGGCCGCCGCGGGATCGATGTTTCGGGGCATTCCCAGGTCCATCAGGAAGAGCGCGCGATTTCCGCGCGCCGCCATCGCGCGCTCCAGAATTTCGCGCTCCAGGACTGGCTCTTCCGCGGCAACCGACGAGACAATCATGTCGGGTGTTTGCAGCGCCGCATCCCATTCGCCCCACGGCACCACCGTGCCCCGAAACTCTGCGGCCAGGGTTTCCGCCCGTTCCCGCGAACGGTTCATCACCAGCAGTCTTGCTATACCGCGATCGCGTAACAACGAAACCACTTGCTCGCCGATGATTCCCGCTCCCAGCACAAGCGCGGTTCGCTCGCCCAACTTGCCGAAAATTTTCTCCGCCAGCTTTACCCCTGCGGATGCCACCGACATCGGCCGTGTCCCCAACTCCGTTTCCGACCGCACCCGCTTACCCACTTCCAGCGCAGCTTGAAACATGCGGTTCAGTACCGGCCCGGTTGCGCCCTGTTCATGCGCAAAGCGGTACGCCTCGCGCACCTGACCCAGAATCTCCGCTTCGCCCAGCAGCATCGAATCAAGCCCTGCGGAAACGCGAAAAAGGTGCCGTACCGCATGGCGGTCGTAATGATGGTAAAGCGACACTCCCAGCACGTCGGGACGCACTTCGTGGAACTCACTCAGGAATGATGCAAGCCCAACGGCGCATTCGTGCGAAGTCTCTGGCGGCACGCCGTAGACCTCGCTGCGATTGCACGTCGACAACACCAGCGTCTCTTCCAGGATTCCGCGTGAACGCAGTTCGCTGGCGGCGCGGCGTGCCTGCTCCGCGGTGTATGACACCCGTTCGCGCACCTCGACCGGTGCGGTGCGGTGATTCAATCCTACAAGGACAATTTCCATCAGCCTCGCCACGCGTTCATGAACGATTCCTAGAAATATCTGTGGCTATGCGACAGGTACAAATTCACCACCGTAAAACTCATCACCACCACAAAAAAATTAAACACACACAATTTCGACGCGCGCGCCCCGCGCCACGCCGTCGTTCGTGCCAGTTGGAAATACAACAAATACAGAAACAGCACCACCAGGGTGATCACATACTTCGGATCATAGAACCAGTATTGGCCGGTCAGCCGGTCCACCCAGATAAATCCCAGGACCGTTCCGATCGCGATGGAGATTACCCCAATCAGCACGCTCGAATGGCTCATGCGCTCGAGCAGCTCTAGCGACGGCAGGCGCCACACCATATTGCTGAGCCTCCGGCTGCGCAGCAACCGTTCCTCGCCCAGATAGATCAGGCTCAACACAAATGACAGCGCGAACGCCGCGTACGCCAGAATGCTCAGCGTCACGTGCAGCGCGAAAACGACGCCGTGCGCTACCGTCGGTGCAAGGCGGTCGGCCGGCGCCAGATTCGCGGCCAAAAAAAACGCCAGAATGAACGGCACGGCGAACGCTCCCACCGACCGCTGCCGGTGATACAACTCCAGGCCAAGATACGTCAGCGCCAGCAGCCAGCCGAATAGCGACATCGATCCGTACAAGTCGTGGTACGGCACGGTGTGCAACCCTCGAGACCGCTCCAATAGCGCAAAATAGTGCGCCACCAGTCCCAGCCCCAGCAGCAAAGACCCGCACCGGCCCAGGGCCACCCTGCCGCTGTTCAGGAAGGCTACGTAACATCCCAGGCTCAGCGAATACGCCGCAACCGTAAGTATGAAATAGAGATGATCCATTTAGATCCGTAAGGTGCTGACTTCACTTCCGGGGTGCGCACCATCCCCGAAACTGAGGGAATCCATACCCTGAGTATAGCCCACGGGAACAACCACTTACAGACCTGTACCATTGGTCTAAAGCACGGGCTGTCTAGATTTGATATTCTGTTTGCAGCCCCGTCAACGTTGTAAGCGACATATGACACCGCCGGATACAGCGACCTTGGTCGAACGCAAGCCCACAAATCGTAAGGACCTTTTTCTCCGCGCGTGCTGCGGCGAGTCCCTTGCTCGCGTTCCGGTCTGGATGATGCGCCAGGCCGGCCGTTACCTCCCGGAGTACCGCGAAATTCGCGCCCATCGCCCGTTCCTGGAAGTTTGCAAAACGCCCGACTTGGCCGCCGAAGTCTCTCTGCAACCCTTTCGAATCCTGGGCGTCGACGCCATTATTGTTTTCTCCGACATTTTGATTCCCGCCGAGGCCATGGGTCTCCCGCTCGAGCTGAATGATGCTGGACCGAATCTCCCCGATCCCGTCCGCAGCGCGGCAGACGTGGGCAAACTGCGTATGTTCGATCCCGAAGTGGAAACGAAGTTTCTTTCCGAGGCCATTCGCCGAATCGCAAAAATTGCCGGCCCAGACGTTCCTGTTTTAGGATTTGCGGCCGCCCCCTGGACGCTGGCTTGCTACATGGTCGAAGGCAAGACCAAAGAAGGCTTCGCTACGGTTAAGAGTTTCCTGTACCACGAACCCGCCGTGTTCCGTCAGCTCCTGACGAAGGTTGCCCGGGCTACTATTCCCTATCTCAATGCTCAAGTAGCCGCCGGCGCCGCGGCGGTCCAGTTGTTCGACACCTGGTGCGGCGAGCTCAGCCTTGAGGACTACGAAGCGTTCGCGTTGCCGGCCGTTCAGCAAGTCATCGCTGGAATCGCCGGCAAAGTTCCGGTTATCTATTACACGAAAGCTTCCAATCATTTAATGTCCGCTATCCCCCGATCCGGCGCCACCGTTCTCAGTGTGGATTGGCGCACCGACCTTGCCAGCTTGCGAAAAACTCTCGGCACTAAAATCGCACTCCAGGGCAACGTCGATCCGGCGATTCTGCTCGCCCCGCCCGAGAAGATCCGTCAAGCGACTCACACCGCGGTAGCCGCTCTGGCCGGCACCGGCCATATCCTGAATCTCGGCCACGGCATCCTGAAACAGACGCCGGTCGAAAACGCACGCCTGTTTATTGAAACCGGTCAGCAACCGGTCGCTTCCTTGGCTCGCGCCGGTGATGCGACAGAAGCTCCGCAATCGCGTGCAGGAGGGACGGCGTGACGCCCACTACTCCAAACCTGGAGCGCATGCGCGACGAGCTGCATGTCAGCGAGGAATTTCTCGCCCGTTACAATCGTCCCGGCCCGCGTTACACCAGCTATCCCACCGCCCCCGTCTGGAATGACGCTTTCGGTCCCGGCGATCTTGAAGCCGTTCACGCGGAAGCCGAACGCGCCGGAACTCCTCTTTCCCTCTACATGCATCTGCCTTTCTGCGAAAGCCTGTGCCTGTTCTGCGCCTGCAACGTGATTATTCAAAAAGACAAGCGCGTCGCTTCGCCATATCTCGACGTGCTGAAGCGGGAAATTGAGCACGTGGCACGTAACATTTCGCGCCAGCGCCCGGTCGTTCAATTCCATTGGGGCGGCGGCACGCCCACCTATCTCACCCCGGAACAGATCGCGGATTTGTTCGGCTTTGCCCGCGAACATTTCACGTTTTCGCCCGACGCCGAAATTGGCATCGAAATCGATCCACGCGTCACCTCGCGCGAACACCTCGAAACTCTGCGTGGTTTGGGCTTCAATCGCCTGAGCATGGGCATCCAGGACTTTCATCCCGAAGTCCAGGCGGCCATTAACAGGATTCAGCCGTTTGGAATGACCCGCGCCCTGCTGAGCACCGCCCGCGAACTGAAATTCTACAGCATCAATGTCGACCTGATTTACGGCCTGCCTTACCAGTCGCCGGAGCGCTTCAGCCACACCGTCGATCAGATTCTTGAGCTGCAACCCGACCGTATCGCGCTCTTCAGCTATGCCCACGTGCCGTGGCTCAAGAAACAGCAGGGCGCCTTCGCCACGCATCTACCGGAAGGCATGGAAAAATTCGAGATTTTCCGCTCCGGCCTGATGAAGTTTATAGAAGCAGGCTACCTGTATATCGGCATGGACCATTTCGCCAAACCCGGCGACGAGCTGGCTGTTTCGCAGCAGCAGCGCACCCTGCATCGCAATTTTCAGGGTTACAC
>JBBSFG010000148.1:0-8913 GCA_038238965.1 Candidatus Acidiferrales bacterium
GCGGCCCAAGGCTTCTTCTTGAGACCACCCGGTCAACTGTTCCGCGGCGGCATTCAAGTAGGTCACGCGACCGGCGTCATCGCTGATCAGCACTGAATCCCCGGTGCACGACAGGGTTAGCTCCGCGCATTGCTGTTGCAGGGACGCTTTTTCCTCGGCGGCTTTGCGCTCGATCATGCCGCGGACTATCCTGCGCAACCGAAATTCCTGGAGCTGGCTTTTCAGGAGGTAATCTTGCGCTCCGCGTTCCACGGCCTGCTTCGCGACGCTTTCGTTTTCCATGCCGCTGAGAATCAGGATGGGAATGTGGGGGGCGGCACACAGGAGTCTTTCAAAGGCCGCCACGCCCTGGCCATGCGGCAGTTCGATATCCACAATTACAGCTCGAACGCCGCCTTTGCGGATTCTTTCGAGGGCACTGGGTAATTTGGTCACGGACTCGATTGCCAGGGGATTTGGTACGCCACTCGTGAATGCTCTGGCGATCAGCCGCGCATCCACGGCCTTGCATTCGATCAGCAGCACGCACTCTTTTGCTTCAACGCTCATAGCAGCCCCCAGCCCGCATTCATCCGCAGGTGTCTCCGCGCTTTAATGTTCAGGAAGGGGGGTTAAAAATGAGCTAAACAGTGATTCCGATAATCAAAATACCACGATCAATCAATTCATGCTGCTTCTATTCTCCATCGTATTCGCCGCCATATAGCGCAGCATCTGCTGCTTTAATTGTGCATCTACTTCGTCCGCAATGGTCACCACATCCGACAGTAATTTCCCGTACCGCAGGCGGTTAGTATTTTTGTGAAGAGTCGTGAACAGGCAAACCTGTAAAAGGCGTGACTCTTCAACGACCATAGCTACTGAGTAGCCCTGTTTGCAACGCAGGTCCCCGTGCTGACTAGCCGCGAAGGAGATCGGCGCTTTTGAGCCGGCATCGAGGTGCAATCGCGCGATGACATCGGATAGTAACTGCGGTAAATGTCCGGTACGGTCCTGGTAGTTCAGGGGAATCGACATCAGGTCCTCCTGTTTTTCGACCATCGCCAACCAGTCATGGATCAGTGCGTCTTTTTCTCGTTCAAGAACATTCGCCACGCTTTCGGTGGTCGCGGGACGAGTACGCTTGATTGCTGTTTTTACCAAGACTGTCTTTGTCATCGGAGTAATCGGGCCTCGTTCGAGAGACAGTATTTCACCGGGGCAAAAAGGAATCTGTACAAAATGGCGCACGATGAGAATGCTCTAATGTTTCGGTTTAGAAAATGCGATGTTTGACGTACTTTAACAAGCGCGGAATGGCGGGCTCAAAACCCGTTATGATAGACCGTAATTCAATACGTTTGCGGGGGATACCGCCGATGAAGGAATTCAGTTGCTCGCGTTTTGCGCTGGCCGTGATGGTCACCATTTCACTGGCGGCGCTGCCGGGAATGGCACAACAGAAGGGCAAGGAAAACGCGAAAGATCACCCTTGGATGAACACCAGCCTTTCCGCCGACGAGCGCGCGGAAATGGTGTTGAAGCAATTGACGCTGGACGAAAAGATCGGCCTGGTGCATGGCGAAGGGATGCCCGGGTGGGGCAAGCCGCGGCCGAATGAGTACATGGGAAACGGCGGAGCGGGGTTTGTTCTGGGCGTGCCGCGGCTGGGCATCCCGATGATTCAGATGAGCGACGCCGCGTATGGCGTGCGCATGAGCGCCGCCAACGGCAGGTATTCGACGGCGCTGCCGTCGAATGTGGCGTCGGCAGCCTCGTGGGATCCGCGGGCGGCGTGCGAATACGGCGCGCTGATCGGGCGCGAACTGCGCGCGCAAGGGTACAACATGACATTGGGCGGCGGCACGAATATCACGCGCGAGCCGCGCAACGGCCGCACGTTCGAATATATGGGTGAAGACCCCGTCCTAGCAGGGACGCTGGTGGGCAATCGCATCAAATGCGAACAGGCGCAGCACGTGATTGGAGACATCAAGCATTACGTGGCCAACGATCAAGAAAGCGGGCGCAACGAAGTAAACGTGCTGATCGGAAAGCGCGCGTTGCAGGAGACCGATCTGCTGGCGTTTCATATCGGGATTAACATCGGCGACCCGAGCGCGGTGATGTGTTCGTACAACGCCATCAACAACGACTATGCCTGCGAGAATAAATATTTGCTCACCGATGTACTGAAGAAGAGCTGGAAATTCAAGGGTTTTGTGGTGTCCGACTGGGGCGCGACGCACAGTGTGGTGAAAGCGTCCGCGGCAGGCCTCGATCAGGAGGAGCCGGAGGATTTGTTTTATGGCGCGCCGCTGAAAAAGGCAGTGCAGGATGGAAAAGTTCCCGCGGCCGAGTTGGACGAGCACGTGCGGCGGGTGTTACGCGCCGAATTCGCCAGCGGCATCGTGGATTTTCCAAGACAGCGCAGCGTGGTGGATGTTCAACGCGGGTGGGAGACGGCGCGGCAAATCGCGGAACAAAGCAGCGTGCTGTTGAGAAATGAAAAAAACGCTTTGCCGCTGGATCGCGCGCAGGTGCGCTCGATCGCGGTGATTGGTGCGCACGCGGATGAAGCGATGATGTCTGGAGGCGGTTCGGCGCAGGTGGATCCGCCGGGGGGCACCCCGCCGGCGTGGAAAGCGCACGTGTGGTTTCCGTCGTCACCGTTGAAGGCCATCATGGCGAAGGCGCCGGGAGTAAGCGTGAAGTTTGAGTCGGGCGAAGATCACAAGGCCGCCACAGCGCTGGCCAAGGATTCCGACGTGGCGATCGTTTTCGCGCACCAGTGGACCTCGGAGGATTTCGATTTGCCAAACCTGTCGCTGCCTGACGATCAAGATGCGCTGATCGAGGCGGTGGCTTCGGCGAATCCGCGAACTATCGTAGTGCTGGAGACTGGGTCGGCGGTGACCATGCCGTGGATTGATAAGGTCGCCGGCGTACTGGAGGCGTGGTATGCGGGAAGCAAAGGCGCCGACGCGGTGGCAAATATTCTGTTCGGCGATGTGAATCCGAGCGCGAAGCTGCCGATGACATTTCCGCGGAGTGAAGCGGATCTGCCGCATCCGAACCTGGTCGTTCCGCCGCCGGGGGCTACGGGACTGGCTGCGGTGATGAAGACCGGAGAAGCAAAGCCGACGTTTGAAGTGCACTACGACGAAGGATTGAAAGTGGGCTACAAGTGGTACGACGCGGAAAAGAAGGTGGTGTTGTTTCCGTTCGGATTTGGCTTGTCGTATACGACGTATGCGTACTCGGACATGAAGGTGAAGATCGGGAAAAACACCACCGTCACATTTACGGTGAAAAACACCGGCGGGCGAGCGGGAATGGAGATCGCGGAAGTGTATGCGGCATTGCCCGCGGAAACGGGCGAACCGCCGAAGCGCTTGGTGGGCTGGAGCAAAGTGCAACTCAATGCCGGCGAAAGTAAGGAAGTGAGCGTAAGCATCGAACCCGCGTATCTCTCGGTTTTCGATGAGGCCGCCAATAGCTGGAAGCTGGTGCCGGGCAGTTATTCGTTCATGGCGGGAGGGTCGTCACAGGATCTGCCGCTGACAGAAAAAATCACTTTGAAATAGCGGTCGGTTGGTCTGAAACAACAAACCCCTGCTCGGCGAAGAAAGATTCCTCGACTGCGCGGCGCGGCTCATTCGCTTCGCGAATGAGGAAGAAAAGGCCCGCCCCTTCGCTCGGAATGACTGGCGATGGTGGGTGGCTTTACTCCGGTATAATCGACGGCATTCAGAAAACGGGAGGAAAAAATGGCAGAGCCATCTTACGAAGAGTTGAAAGCCAAAGTAGCGGAACTGGAAAAGAAAGGCTCCGGACGGCGCACCGGGGCACTGGAATTTCGCGTGGGCGAAAAAGGGGGCGTCAGCGTGTACGGACTGGGGCGCTTTCCGGTCACGCTGTATTACGAACAGTGGACACGGTTGCTGGATGCCACGCCGGAATTGCGGGCGTTTCTGGAAGAGAATAAGGCGGACGGCAAACTGAAATTGAAGCAGGCTTAGGTTTCCGTCTTCTCTCGGGGCGCGGACGGGGAAACGTAGCGTTAGAAGGGTAGAGCGGAGAAGTCCACGTTACCGCCGGAAAAAATGACACCGATTCTTGGTGTGTCTCCCTTGGCGCGCCGCGTGAGATTCAAGGAGGCAATGGCGCCAGGGCGCAGCAGCGGGGCGATGGCGACCGCCGAGGACGGCTCAATAATAATTTTCATGCGCTCCCAGATCAAGCGGGTCGCGGAGATAATTTCTTCTTCGCTGGCCAGCAAAATTCCATCAACATATTTCCGCAAAATAGCAAAGGTGCGCGGTGCCAGTGCGGCGCGCAAGCCGTCGGCGATGGTGTCACTGGACTCCTGGGACTGCAGGATGCCGGTGGTGATGGAGCGATAGGCGTCGTCGGCGCGCGCGGGCTCGCAACCAAATACGCGAATGTCGGGGCGCAGGCCTTTGGCGCCGAGACATGTGCCGCTGAGCAGGCCGCCGCCACTTACGGGCGCGAAGACGGCGTCGAGATCGGCGGTGTCTTCGAGCAATTCTTTCGCGACGGTGGCCTGGCCGGCGATGATGCGATCGTCATCATAGGGATGGATGAGATAGGCTCCGGTTTCCGCCTGGACGCGGGCGCAGGTTTCATTGCGGGAGGTTACCGTGGGCTCGCAAAGGGTGACGTTGGCGCCATAACTTTCGACGGCGCGATATTTTATGGCGGAAACATTCTTGGGCATGACCACCCAGGCTTTGATTCCGCGCCAGCCGGCCGCGCAGGCGATGGCCGCGCCATGGTTGCCGCTCGATTGGGTGACGATTCCGCGCGAGACTTCGTCGCCGGTGAGGGAGAAGATTGAATTCGTCGCGCCGCGGATTTTGAACGAACCGGTTTTCTGAAAATTGTCGCATTTGAAGAAAAGGCGCGCGCCGGTGAGCGCGTCGAGCGAAGAATTGGTGAGCACCGGAGTGCGGTGAATCCTGGGAGCGATGCGCGCGTGGGCCTCAACGATGGAATCCCACGAAGGAGGAGTAAAGTCGAGAGGTTGGGCCGTTGAGGGCTGAGACGTAGGTTTTGATGTCATGCGCGTCGTTAGCTGGTCCCTGTAGACAAAAGAATACTGAATGAAACGGCGCGAGCCAAGCGGCGGAATCACGTGGTAGCAGCGGTGGAAGCGCTAATTTGACGCTTGACCTCTCCCGCAGCTTTGCCATACTGAAGTGAGCCCCCGCAACTGCGAGACTCTGTGTCAACGTCCCCCCAGATGGAGCAGGTGAACGTGAAAGCTCCGGAACGCCGGCAATTGACCCGCTACAGTTTACGCACGCCGTTGCGCTTTCGCGCGCTTGGTGTCGCCAGTGACAGTTGCGAGCATTTCACGGAAGCGTTGAACGTGTCGCGCGGCGGATTTTTCTTTGCCTCATCCGCGCCTTTGCAGGTGGGTGTGCCGCTGGAAGTGACGCTTAGAATGCCCAAAGAAGTGACGGGCACAACGGAGCAAGAAACCAACTGCACAGCGCGGGTAGTGCATGCCAGAAGCGAACCGTTTGGCGACGGACGCATTGGCTTCGGAGCGGAAATCGAGAAACTGCACGCGGAATCCGCGACGCCGGAACGTTGGACGGTTTAAGGGGTACTCAGCGGCAAGTCACTTAGAGGGCGCCCCGGCAACGCGCACGGTGGTTTTGGCACTCCCCACATTTTCAAAGCGGTCGTAAGCGCGCACTGCGATGGTGTGTTCACCCGCGGACAATTCGCCAATCGTAAACTCGTATTTTTCTTCCGGCGCGTCGCTGATGTTCCCCGCGGGCGCAATCAGAATCCAGTCTCCGCCATCGAGACTGTATTGGGCGCGTGCGACACTGGTGCCAGCATCGCGGGCACGGAAATGAACTGCCAAGCTGCCGACTGGAGAGGCACCGCGCGCGGCTGGCGCGGCTTCCAGGGAATCAATCATCGGCGGAGTATTGTCGACCTCGAAGCGCTCGCTGACGCGCTCCGCGGTAAGCGCGGAGAGCGGAGGGTTTGACGGCGAATCGCTGGCGACAATCTTCAGGTAATAGGCGCCGTCGGCAAACGAAGTAGTGTCCCAGGAATAAAATTTCTGCTCCAGCTTGTCCTTGAGCAATTTCCAGTCGAACTCGTTTTCTCCGCGATAGTAAACGGCGAAACGCAACTCGTCGTCGTTGTCGTCGCGCGCGCTCCAGAGGACAGAGGCGTAGCCTTTTTGCTGAACCCCCTGCGGTGGAGGTTCGAAATGAGGCGGCGTGCCGGATTGCGTGATGATCACGCCGGAACTATTCGGTGCGGGAGGTATCTTGAGACTAACGCTGGCGGGCTGGCCGGTGGAGAGAATCGTGGTGGAATTGGCGCGCACGCCGGGATCCTGCAGGGCAATGCCTTCGATAATCGGGGCGACATTGCGAGGCAGATAGGCGAGGCTGGCCCAGTCCACGCCGTCGCCGGGCCGGCCGCCGTGAATGACGGCTTTCCACTGAGCGAAGCGCGCAGGGGGAATATCAACTGCGGCGCCAGAACGAGTATATGGACCGGCCCACGGAGACCATTCCTTACCCGGGTCTTCGGTGTTGCCGGAGCGCGCGAAGAATTCCACGCGCGGTTGGGTGTCATGGGGTGAGGATTTTGCCGCGGAAGATGCTGGCTCAGGAATGGCGGTCGCGCCGGAAGTTCGCGGGCTGAACCATTCGAGACGGCCCCATTGTGAAAAAGTCTGCGCGTCGTAGGAGCGCGACTCGTAAAAGCCTTCGGGTTCAAAATCCGGGCCGACGGAGAAAATCTTACCGGGATTCGCGGTACACACAAAGACGCGGCCATCTTTGCCGCGAGAGATGCCGGTGATTTGCGCGGAACCGGCCTTGGCCAGTTGGGCGAAGACGCTGCCGGAATCGATGGCCAGCAGGGCACCGCTGTTTCCCGTGCCGGCGAGGAGGCGGCCGTCGGGGGCGAGTCCCAGCGCGTAGACGACGTCTTCGCGGGAAGACCACAGCTCATCGGTCGCGCCGGCGGGATTGATACGATAAATGCTGGACGATAACAGCGGGGGAAAGGCGACGAAAACGGACGGCGAAGCGGACTGGCTGGAAGAAACTACTGCGCCGCTGGTAATCGTGGTGCTGCTTTGCGGGCTGAGAATCACCGTGGAAGGAGGTGGCACAACATTGCGCGGCCTTTCTCCAATGGCGGAAGCGTAGATGGTGCCGTCGGAGGCGACGGCCAGAGCAGTGACTTCACGTTTGGGTGTCTCGTACAAAACAAAACCGAGGGCCGAGGGAAAAGAGGTTTTTTGCGCGGAACCGGTTGTTGAACTGGAGTGCGTAATGCGCAGAATGCGTCCGCCAGGTTCGGTGCCAGCGATGAGATTTCCTGCAATATCGAAAGCCAGGACGCGAATGTGAGCTTCGTCGCTGGAATAGAAGAGGTCAGCTTTGCCGCTGGAGTCGACGGCAAAAATCTGGCCCTTATCGCCGGTTGCGACGTAGAGGGTGCCATCGGAAGCAAAGGCGAGGTCCCAGATGTATTTTGTTTTGGGATCGAAGAAAACGGATTTTTCGCCCGAGGAGGATACGCGGTAAACCTTGCCGTCCGGGGAAGTGCCCACGTACAGATTGCCGTGGGGATCAAAGGCGATGGCTTGCGCGGAAAGATCAGAAGACTCAAACACGGTGGTGGGCTTGCCCGCAGGGTCGAAGCGAAACACTTTTGCGGGAGAGCCGCCGGCGGAGTAGAGGACACCGTTTGCGTCGGTACGCAGCGACCAGAGATAGGAGGCGTCGGCATCGGCGACGAGCGTAAATTTCGGGGCTAGCTCGATGCGGCCGTCACTGCGAACGGCGACGCCGTGGGGCGTGCCTTTGAGGAATTCATCGTAGGTGGTGGTGCGCCAATGGCGGGTATGTTCGGCATGCGCGGGACATGCGCAGGTGACGAGGAAAACCAACGCACAAAGATGAGCCGCGCGGATAGGAAACCGTGGGGCGAGGCGCTGCGGAGCGTTTTTGAGGTGAGCGGTCATCGAATTTGAAGGTTCAGGGAGATAACGCCGGTAACCGGGCCGCCAAGCGGAATGGAAGATTCGCTGGAAAGCGATTCGCGAAGAATCTGGACGCTGCCGGGGGAGGGGCGACCGTCGACGATATTGATTTCTGAAAGCGGCACGTTGGGCAGTTCCTTGTCATCCCAGAGCATGGTGGGGGTGGGAGCGAAAAGGCCGACGTAGAGGCGATCGTTGCGGCGCTCACGGTTGAGTAAGGCGATCAGTTGATCGAGACCCGCGGAGCCGCCGGCGCCAGCGGCAGCAAAACCGCGAGAAGCGCGATTGAGCATGTCGGCGTCGCTGACCAGTACACGTAGCGAGGAGCCGTGGGCAGTTTGTTCGGGGACGCGCACGGTGGTTTGTTCAATGCGCGCGGGACCGCGATAGGGGCGCACGAGTACGCGCACGCGCAAGGTTTCGCCTGGAGAGGCTTCGCCCTTTTCCAGCCAGGCGCTTTCGATGGCGAAGGAGTGGCGGCCGGGGACGCTTTCCACGCGGAGGGAAATACGCTCCACGCCAGTGGCTTCAAAATTATTGGTGAAGAGCCGCGAGAATATGTTTTGCATGGTCAGCGCGATGGGCAAGCCGTCGGGAGTAAGCGCATCGCCGGGCGCGAAGGTATTTTCGATCTCAACGGAAGGGTGATTCTGCAAGCGGATCTCGCCGGAAAGATGCAGGGTGGTACCTTCGCCGTAGAGAGAATTCTGGGTGAGGCCACTGAAGGTGGTGAGCGCAACCAGGATGGGGGTGAGCCGCGGGTGATTGACCAGCTCGAAGTGCAGCTGCTTGCGGGATCCCGCGGAGGAGAGGGTGAGGTCGAGCGGGATCATGGCGGGGGCGGCGCCGAGTTTGCCGGTGACGGCAGTGATGTGATCGCC
>JBBSFG010000149.1:0-8911 GCA_038238965.1 Candidatus Acidiferrales bacterium
CGTTCAGGAATATCCCGGTCGAATCCACGCCTTCCCCGTTGTTGTCGTACAAATCGAACTTTACCGCCACGCTCTTGCCGATCCCGGTGTAGCCGAGTTCCCCGCCGTTGGCTCCCAATGCCGCGGTGTTGTTGCCCTGCAACGTGAAGGTGAAACCATCCGCGGTGTTACCAGAGGTCAACTGGAAACTGAAATCGTTCGTGAAGGTTTGAATATTCACTGGCGTCGGGAACCAGCCGCTGCCGGCCTGGCCTCCGGCGGTCGTCAAAGTAAGACTCGTGCCGGTGATCGCGGCGCTGCCGTTCACCACCAGCGAGCCGGCCGTGAAGCCGCTGCCGAAATTGATGGCTCCGCCGCCCGCGGAAGTAACCGTGAATCCGTTGACCAAGGTGGCGCTTTGGCCGTCGGAATTGGTTACCGAGACATTGTGACCGCCCAGGACGGCATTCGCCGCCACCGAAACGGAGGCGGTAATTTTTGTGGCGGAGTTGTAGGTGCAGGAGTTGAACGTTACGCCCCCGCCGGAATCGGAATCGAAAGAGCAAACCGGCGCGGTAAGAAAGTTGGTCCCGGTAATGGTGACCGAAACATTGGATTGTCCCTGGGCCGCGAAATTGGGGCTGAGGCTGGTAATCGTGGGAGCCGGATGGATAATGCCAGCCTGCACAGTGAAGCCATTGGTCAGCGTGGAGCTTTGGCCGTCGGTGTTGGTAACGGTGACATTCCGCGCACCGATAGTGGCGCCCGACTGGATGTTGATGCTGGCGGTGATTTTCGTGGACGAATTGAACGTGCAGGAATTGATGATGATGCCAGCGCCAAAGGCACAGGTTGGGGAGTTGAGGAAATTGGTGCCGGTGAGCACGACACTCAAATTCGAAACAGCCTGATTGCCGGTGTTGGGATTGAGGGAAGTCAGCGTGGGGGCCGGCGCGGAGGCCACGGTGATGATGCGAGTCTCAGGACTGGGATCGGTATTACCGGCGCTGTCGGTGACGGTGAAAACCGCGGTGTAGGTTCCGGCGGTGGTGAAGGTTACTGAACCCGGATTGGCGAGCGAGCTTTTGCTGGGCGAACCGCCGCGAATCGACCAAGAGTAACCGGTAATCGTGCCGCCGGGCGCCGTGCCGGTACCTGAAAACGAAACGGACTGGCCCGGAGCAATCAAAATGTCGGAGGCCGGGCTGGTAATCGTGCCGGACGGGGGAATATCCGTGGGGGAGTTCGAAACCTGGACGAATTTGGCCACCGACGGCACGCCCGAACTATTGATGATGAAAAGCATGTAATAGCCAGGAGGGGCGATATTGCCATTGGGCGGGCTGGTGACATTCAGGACCCCGCTGCCAGCGGAGTAAACCAAGCCAACCATGCGCTGATCCATATCGAACGCATGGGTCACTGCGCCGTTTTTCATGAGGACTACGGAGGAGATATTCGCGGCATCGGGAGTCTGCACCTGGAATGACGTGCCGTAGCCCATTACGCTGGGAGTTACGGTGGTGATGGAGGGCCTGGTGGCCAGGTTGCCGCTGGAATTATAAAGATAGGGCGGGGTATAAATTTCGACGTGCTGCTCGTACGTGCCGCGCGTGGGATTTCCGCCGGCCACCCACACGGTGGCATCCGGCAGCAACAAAGAAACGGAGTGATAAAGCCGGGCGAAAGAATTCGAACCCGCCGAACCCATGGTGCCCTGCACACCCTGAACCGCGTCGACATAAGGATCATAGAGGTCGGCCTGCAGGCTGGCGGTGCTGTTATCTTCGTCGTTCAGCGAGCCGCCCACGGTCAGAACCTTGCCGGTGGGAAGCAGCGTGGCATTCATCTCGATGCGGGGCTTGACCATGTCGGGTCCCTTGACCCATTTGGGAGTAGCGGCGGACATATCGATGATTTCAGTGGTTTTGGTGGAGGGATTCCCACCGCCAAAAATCATCACCTGCGGCTTATAACTTTTCGAAGGCAGCAACGGCAGAAGCACCGTTGAACCGTAGGTGCGGCTGTTGCCATAAACAGTGGTAGCGATGACCGCTGACCAGGTATTGGTGGAAGGGTCGAAGGTCCGCGACTGCGCCGAAGCGCCGGAATACAACACCTTGCCGCTGGGTAAGAGGGTCAAGCGAGGGTAGAGCGGAGGCGTCCATGGCGCGGTTACGGCAGCCCCCCAACCGACTCCTACTTTGTAAATTTCTACCCGCGTATTGGTGTTTCCGCTTTCATCCAGGCCCGAAAAGGTCATCACCCGCCCATCGCCGAGGACCGTGCTGGTGGGATACCAGCGGCCGTGTGTCATGTCCTCCATATCGGTGTACCGGTCGGTGGCTGGATCGTAGGCAGCGGTGCGCTGCCAGCCGTGGAAGGGATCGTATTGAATGTTGCCACCCATGATGAAGGGGCGGCCATCGGGCAGGACGATCATGCCGTTGCAGAACATGTCCCAGCTTTGCGTGGAGGTGGTGACGGAATTGTTGGAAGGGTCCCACACGCCAACCAGAAAAGTTGTTTGCGGCGGATAATTGCCGGAGCCGGAAACCACCAGGATTTTTCCATTGTGCATCAACGCGGTGTGGACCGGGTTGATGGGCATGAGCGTCGGCAGTGTCTGCCAGGTGCCGGTCATGTTGGCCTGGCCGAAGGCGGCGGGCGAGTAGAGCGCGAGCAAAACGAGCACGGCCATCACAAAAGGAAGAGCCCGCGGGAGCGCGGTGCGTCGGGAGGATGCGGCAGGAGCAGCCGAGCCGGTTTCGCAGCGCAAAGTCACCTTAGAGTCGTGCATTCGATTTGCCCCCAAGAGCAAAGAATTCCGCGGCTTGCAGCGCAAGCAGCAAGTGGACGAGAGAAGCGGCGACGCGATTTCACGTATTTCCATGCGATGGTCAAGCCTGCAGCCACAGCAGTCCCGAACAAGTGAAAGGTTGCACTCCATTAACCTGCGCAAACACTTTGCTTTCAACGAGCACTGCTGAAAAATGTGAAACGAGTTGCTGTTAATGGGAATTTCAATGCCTCTTTTTATCGAAATCGGAGGGAGAAGTACAGATTATCTTTAATTAGCCCAGATATCCGGGGGGCGATTACATCGACATCGGGTGGGAGCCCAGCAAATCCCAGACGCGCCAGAATTCCAGCATTTCGGCGGGCGTGCCCAGCGAGATTCGCAAGTACGCCGGCATGGTGGGTATGACCGGCGCGAGCACAAAATTGTTTTTGCGATAATGCTCAAAAATCTCGCCCGCTGGACGCATGACATTCAGGCACGCGAAGTTGGTGTGGGAATCCAGAACCCGTAGCATGCGGGCGTTGACCTGATTTTTGAACTCCTGGCGATCGTCATCGTTGCGTTTGGCACAGGTGTCGATGTGCTGCTGATCGGCCAAGGCTGCGAGTGCGGCAGCGATACCAGTGCCGCTGACGGGAAACGGCGATGCCGGAGCGGCCAACTTCCGGGCCACCGCCTCGGAAGTGATGGCGTAGCCGAGGCGCGCGCCGGGGAGTCCGTGCGCCGCAGAAAAAGTTCGCGTTACGATCAGGCGAGGATTTGTGGCCGGCTGGTCCACGAACGATTGATAGGAACCGGAACGTCCCGCGTAGTCGTGATACGCCTCGTCGATGATTAGGTGGAAATTTTCGGGAACCCTGGCGATAAATTCTTCGAGCTCCGGCCGGGGAGTCAACGTCGAGGTGGGGCTGTTGGGATTGCAGATGTAGATCAGGCCGGACAAGCCGGGCTGGCTGGAACGCTGCAACATGCCGTGGAGATCGTGGGCGTGGTCGTTGCGCAGAGGAGCCTCGATCATTTGGGCGTCGTTGCTTTTGGCAAAGCCCGCGATCAAGTCGTACGTGGGGTTCGCAAGGATAAGTGTCTTTCCAGAGAGCAGAAAAGCCGAAGCGGCCATGCGCAACACGTCTGCCGATCCGGCCCCGAGAACGACTTGCCCAGGCTTCACATTGTGCCGGCGGGCCAAAGCATTTTGCAGTACGGCAGCGTCCGGGTAGCGGCCAGCGTGATTCGCAGCTTGCTGAATCGCGGCGATAGCTTTAGGAGACGGGCCGTAGGCATTTTCGTTGTGATCCAGATGAATCAGGCCGTCACGCGCGGGTGCGAGAGGAGCGGGCAATGCAACTTCGCTGGGGTCCGCGACGGCGCGCTCTGGGACGAGGATCGAGCGTGCGGCGATGCCCAGGCCAAGTTGCTTCAATAAAAGTCTGCGGTCGAGGGTCATAGGATTGGAAGCGATACCAGGATAGTTTAACGCTTTCAGGCGCAGGAAACAGGCACCGGAAATATGATGCCGTCGCCAAAGACAAACTCATGGAGTGCCGATTACGAACCGGTTGCTCGCATATTCAAGGTTCCGCGAGGCGCAAGTGCAAAAACCTAATTTACGACCAGCGTTAACTGAATAGGGGACAATTGCAACGGCTGGCCGGTCATGCTGTTGGCCGACGGAGTTAAGGTCAATGTATAGGTGCCCGCCCGGGTGCCGACGGTAGTGCCGGAGCCGGACGACGAACCGCCGCTGGCGCATCCGGCGATGCCAAAAACTGCCAGGGCCAGGATCAGGATGGCGGAGCTGCAAGCCAGTTGGCGCGAAGTGATCTTTCCGCGCAGTTTGAATGTATATAGCGCGGCAAGCGCGGCGAGAGACAGGCTGGCCAGAAGCGACAATATATACGGCGCAACCGGGAGCGCAGGTTGGCGGTTCGAATAGGGGACGACGAACGAGCGTGCCATGGTCGTAACCGTGACGGCAAACGTTGTGGGACTGCCGCTGGTCAGCACGATGGGATTCGCAACCGAGCAATTGGTCGTGGCCGGGGCTCCCGAACAGGTCATGGTCACGGTGCCGGAATATCCCGCGCCGGGCGTGAGCTGCAAGGAATACTGTGCGGTTTGTCCGGCGTTTACGGTAGCGGTTAAGGAGGATGGCGCGCTGGTGACGGTAAAGGCCGCGGCGCCAACCGTGCCGTTCACGGCGACAGACTGCGGGGAATTGGCGGCATCGTCGGTGATCGTGATGGTTTCCGTGCGGGCGGCGGAACCCATGGCGGCAAACGGCGCGAAACTTACCGCGATGGTGCAATTCGCGTTGGGAGCAATCGCGGCCGCGCAAGAACCGGTGGGATTTACAAATTCATTCACGTTCGCGCCGGTGAAGGTGACAGCGGTTATGTGCAGAGGCGCGGTGCCGGTGTTGGTCACGGTGACAGTTTGCGCTGCACTGGTTGCGCCTTGCGTGGCGGAAAAAGCCAATGTCGAGGGCCCGACGGACGCGATGGGACTGTTTGGCGCGATGCCCGTGCCGCTAAGAGAAACACTCTGAGGGCTGCCGGTGGCGTTGTCGGTAATTTGAAGTGTGGCTTGGCGCGAGCCGGTTGCGGAGGGAGTAAAAGTTACCCCGGCGGAGCAAGTGGCGTTTACGGCCAGCGCGGTGCCGGTGCAGGTGTCGCTGACGATCGCAAAGTCCGTGGCATTGACGCCGGAAAGCAAAACAGTGGAGATGTTCAACGCGGCGGTCCCTGAATTTTTTAGGGTAAGCACGATCGGCGCGCTGGAAGTATTCTGCGCGGTGTCGGGAAATGAAATCGGTCCCGAGGGAGTGATGGTGACGGCGGGTCCGGACACGAACGCCGACAACGTCCAGGTCAAAATATTCTGGGTTGCGGAAATGCCGCCGGTCGCGCCGGTAAATCCCGCATAGGCGGTGTTGCCTCCCACGGCCGTGGGAATATCGACTGGCCATGATTGAGAGAACACTGCATTGGTCACCGTGTCGGTGATGGTCATCGCCAGGTTGGTGCCGTCGTAGGTCATGTGCACTGCGAACGTGTCGCCGCTGTGCAAATCGATTCCCGAGCCGGTCAGGTCCACAGCCGGAGTGGTTGGCGATACACCACCGAGGTACAAACCGGTGCTGTTGATCCCTTCGCTGAGATTATTAAACAGGTCGAATTTCACCGCGACGCTGTTGGGTATACCACCCGGATTGCCGAACTGGTCCTGCCCATAACCCAGCCCGCCGCCGCCGATGCCGAGCGCCGCGGTGGAGTTATTTTGCAGCGCGAACGTAAAGCCGTCCGCGGTAGTTCCGGCCGAAACCTGAAAGGTAAAGTCGGTCATGAAGTTTTGTATGTTGACCGGCGTGGCGTACCAGGCGCTGGAGTCTTCGTCGGTATTACCGTCCGTAAGCTCCAGAACCGAGCCGGACAATTGCGCGTTGCCATTCAAGACCAGCGCGCCGACGGTAAAGCCGCTGCCGAGTTGCACGGTGTTGCCCAAATCCTGGGTGACGGTGAAGCCGTTGATGAGGCTGGCGCTCTGCCCGTCGGCATTGGTAACGATGACGTTGTGGCCGCCGAGCAGCGCGGTAGTAGCGATGGTCAGGCTCACGGAAATCTGTGTGGGAGAAACAAAGGTGCAGGTGTTGATGGTGCCGCCAAAATCGGAGTCGAAGTTACAAATGGGCGCGGGCTGAAAATTCGTTCCGGCCAGAGTAACGCTGACGTTGGTCGCGCCTTGAAATTCAGAATTGGGGCTGATGCCGGTGAGCGTAGGTGGAGGAAGCGCGACCCCGGCGATGACAGTGAAGCCATTCGGCAAGGTAGCGGTTTGCGTGTCCGTGTCGGTGATCACGATATCGCGCGCGCCGACAACGGCGTTGGCCAGAATATCGATGTTGGCAGTGATTTGCGTGGCGGAATTGTAGGTGCAGGTATTGACTTCTATTCCCGCGCCAAAGTTGCAGGCGGGACTGGGCAGAAAACTGGTGCCAGTGAGTACGACGTTCACGTTGATCAGGCCCTGTACGCCGGAATTCGGAATAGCGCTGAGAAGTGTGGGAGCCGGACCGCTGGCGGTGGCGGTGATTGTCCGTGTTACAGGACTGGGGTCGGTAATGCCTGCGCTGTCGGTTACTGTCAACGACGCCACGTAAGTTCCCGGGCTGGCAAAGGTGACCGAGCCGGGATTTTGCATGGTGCTGCTGGCGGGAGAGCCGCCGTGGATGGACCAGGAATATCCAGTGATCGTGCCGCTCGGCGCTGTGCCAGAGCCGGCGAAGCTGACCGACTGGCCCGCGGCCATGGAGACATCGGTTGCCGGGCTGGTGATGCTGCCGGTGGGAGGAATGTCGGTGGGCGCAGGCGAAACTTGCACAAATTGCGCGACGGAGGGTACGCCGGAAGTGTTGATCAGGAACAGCATGTAATAGCCGGGAGGCGCAATATTTCCCGTCGGGGGTCCGGTGACATTCAACACGCCGACGCCGGCGGAAAAATTCAGCCCGACCATGCGCTGATCCATATCGAAGGCGTGGGTGACTGCGCCGTTTTTCATGAGTACGACGGAAGCGATGCTGGCGGCGTCAGGAGTTTGCACCTGGAAGGATGTGGCGTAGCCGATGACGCCGGGAGTTACGGTGGTGATGGAGGGACGCGTCGCGAGAGTGCCGTCGGGTTTGAAAAGGTACGGCGGAGAATACATTTCCATGCTGGAATCGTACGTTCCGCGCTGCGGGTTGCCGCCGGCGATCCAGACGCGGGCATCGGGCAGAAGCAACGACACCGAGTGATAGAGACGCGGCACGGCGTTGGCGCCCGCCGAGGCCATGGTGTTGGTCGCGGAGTCATAAAGGTCGGCGTTCAAGCTGGCGGTGCCGGTGTCTTCGTCATTTAGAGAACCGCCGACGGTCAATACTTTGCCGGTAGGAAGCAGTGTGGCGTTCATTTCGATGCGTGGCTGAGACATCGACGGCCCGGAAACCCAGACGGGAGTGGGAGCCGACATATCGATCAGCTCAGTCGTGTTGGTGGAGGGATTGCCTCCGCCGAAAACCATCACTACCGGTTTGTAGCCGTTTGCGGGCGTCAGAGGCAGAAGGACGGACGAACCATAGATGCGGTCGCCGCCGTAAATAGTGGTGGCAATCACGCCCGACCAGGTATTTGTAACCGGATCGAAAGTCTGCGATTGGGTGCTGGATCCGGAATAAAAAACTTTTCCGTTGGGCAACACGTGCAGGCGCGGGTACAGCGGAGGCGTCCATGGAGCTGTATGTGGCGGTCCCCAGCCGACGCCTACTTTGTAAATTTCCACCTGGGTGTTGGTGTTTCCAAATTCATCGAGGCCCGAAAATGTCAGCACGCGCCCGTCGCCGAGAACCGTGCTGGTCGGATACCAGCGGCCGTGGGCCATATCTTCCATGTCGACAAAATTTCCGGTGGCGGGGTCGTAGGCGGCAGTGCGCTGCCAGCCGTGAAAGGGATCGTATTGCAGGTTGCCGCCCATGATAAATGGACGGCCGTCCGGCAAGGCGACCATGCCGTTGCAGAACATGTCCCAGTTGAGCACTTGAGTGGTGACGGTATCTGCGACCGGATCGAAAACGCCGGCATTGAAAACGGTTTGCTGCGGATAGTTGCCGGAGCCGGATACCACCAGAATTTTTCCGTTGTGCATCAGCACGCTGTGTACTGGATTGATGGGCATGACGGTCGGCAAGGTTTGCCAGGTGCCCTGGACATTGGCCTGCGCGCGGCTTACCGGCGCGTGCAGCAAGAAAATGCAAGCCGCGATTACGGCGGCGGCAAACAGGGTTTTTCGGGCGGAGTGGCCGGAGAAATGTTGCGCGGGAAATTCGCGTTCGCGCAGAAATTCGGTGAGTGGTGGGACACGTTGCCTGGAGCCAGAGTCCCGGCTTGAGCGCTGCATTTGGAAATGCCTCCTGATTCAATAACCGGCGCACCGCGTCGCCAACCGGTGGTTAAGAAGAACTTCCGTCGAGAACGACCTGAAGACCCGCTAAGGTAAATTTAGTGCATTCTTCGTTCCGGTATAAGTGCTTTGTTTCGAATGGTGGTGAAAGAGATAAGGAGGGGAGTTTTCCGTCAAAGGGAAATGACTTAGGAC
>JBBSFG010000150.1:0-8907 GCA_038238965.1 Candidatus Acidiferrales bacterium
GGAACGTACCTGCCGCCGTACGGGCCAAAACGCCCGGGAGCAAGACCCAACGATTTAAGAATTGAGCTCATATGGCTCGCAATTTCTCCGCGGGTACATTGAGCTCCCTGTCGGCGCGTCGCGCTTCCCGAACAAACTCTACCAACTGCGCGTGGTCTTTCGCGCCGGGCGTGGACTCCACGCCGCTGGCCACGTCCACCCCGTACGGCCGCACTTGCAAAATTGCAGCCGCCACGTTTTCCGCGGTTAAACCACCAGCCAGAATAATCCGGTGACCGCGCGCCGCTTGTTGCGCGACGCCCCAATCGGCCAGCCGCCCAGTACCGCCATATTGCCCAGGCGCGCGCTCGGCGGCATCGAACAAAAATCCTGAAGCGTCCGGATATCTTTCCAGCGCGGCAGCGGAAAAATCGGCGCCAACGCGCAAAGCCTTGTAGACCGGCGCGATGTCAGCCAACTGCGCAACGACGGCGGACGGCTCGTCTCCATGAAGTTGCAGGGCGTCAAGCCGCACAGCTCTGAGTACTTCGATAATCCCGGCAGGATCGGCGTTCACAAAAACTCCAAATACTTGCACGTGCTTGGGAATGTGTTCGCGAATTTCAATGGCCTTGCCCACCGAAACGGAACGTGGACTATTCGAATAAAAATTCAGGCCAATAGCGTCCGCCCCTGATTGGCAGGCCATTGCGGCATCCTGAACCGTCGTAATGCCGCAGATTTTGACACGCGTCATATGTTTGCTTCTGCCGGGCGCCGGGCTCTGTGTTTCAAACTGTTCCCGTCGTATCGGGATTTTCCGGCGTGGATCCCGATTTTCCAAGCAACTCGTTTTCGAGATCGTTCTGTTTAAGCAATTCAGAAAGCGCTGCGGCGGGATCGTCGGCCAGCATCAAATGTTCGCCAACCAGGAAGCCGTCAAATCCCGCGCGGCGCATGTCGAAAACGTCTTTGTGAGAACGAATCCCAGACTCACTGATGGCCACGCACTCTTCCGGAATCTGCTCAATCAATTCGAACGAAGTCTCCGTGCGCACCGCCATGGTCTTGAGGTCGCGATTGTTCACGCCGATGATGCGCGCGGAAGCGGATAACGCGCGCTCCAGTTCCGGCGTGGTGTGCACTTCGATCACAGGTTCCATGCCAATCTCGCGGCCAAGCAAAATCAGCTCGCGCAACAGCGCATCCGGCAACACCGCCACAATCAGCAGAAAGCTATCCGCATCATTCGCGCGCGCTTCCCACACCTGCCAAGGATCGAAGATAAAATCCTTGCGCAGTACCGGCAGTTCCACCACTTTACGGGCGTCGCGGAGATTCTTCAGCGAGCCGTGAAAATATTCGCTCTCGGTCAGCACGGACAGCGCCGCCGCGCCCGCGCCTGCCAGCATTTTTGCCAGCTCGGCTGCATCGAATGGTTCGCGGATCACTCCGCGGGTAGGGGAAGCCGGCTTCAATTCGGCGATGATGTTGAGGCTGTCTCGTGACAATGCGCCAAAAAAATCGCGCACCGGCGCGGCCGCTTTCGCCCCATATTTCAGCGCCGTCTCCGGCAGCACGCATTTACGATGCTCGACTTCCGCCCGCCGAGCTTCCAGGATGCGGTCGAGCACGGTTCCGGTGTTGGTATAAGCGTCCAAAGGGGTAAGTTTGTATGCTAGGTAGCTGCGGCGAAGGTGTCAAATCGCGGAGCGAGCTATGCCCGTGGTTTGATCTGCATTCGCCGGCTGGCTGAGACCTATCGAGGACGGGAGAAATAATGGGTTATCGGGAAGTGTATGGACCGCTGCTCGAGTCCATCGTGCAGGAGGGCGACGTCATCGCCATGCGCTATTTTCGCGCCGTCGAGATGCGCGTGGAAAGGAAGCACGATGGCTCCGCCGTCACCCAGGCCGATCGCGGCGTGGAAGAAATGGCGCGCGCGAAAGTAGCGGCCAGCGGAATTGCCCTGGATATTCTAGGCGAAGAAATGGGCGGGCAAGATGTGGAGGCCGCAAATACAATGGGCCGCGCGCGCCTGATCATCGATCCCATTGACGGCACGGAAGAATTCTCTCGCGGCATACCCACTTTTGGAACGCTGCTCGGCATTGAGCAAAAAGGCGAAATCGTAGCCGGCATGGTCAGCGCCCCCGCGCTGGGCACGCGCTGGTCTGCCTATCGCGGCGAAGGTGCGTTTCGCAATGGCCAGAAAATTCAAGTCTCCAGCGTCGCGAAGCTCCGCGAATCCATGATTTTTACCACCGGAACCGGCCCAAAAAAGGACGCCACCGACCGCGCCACTCTTCGCCGCCTCTCGGACGCGGCGCGCAACAGCCGCGCTCTGGGCGGCTTCTGGCAACACATGCTGGTCGCGGAAGGCGCGATCGAGGCCGCAGTTGATTGGACCTCCATGCCGTGGGATCTGGCTCCACTCGGTCTGATCGTCGAAGAAGCCGGCGGAAAATCCACCAACGTGCACGGCAAGCGAACGATTTACGACGGCCGGTTCATCAGCACGAATGGAAAAATTCACGATGAGGTTCTGGGCCTTCTAAAATGAGCCAGGAATCCGCGCTCAAACGCTTATCACGCGAAGTGATTGCCTGCCGCTTGTGCCCCCGCCTGGTGGAATATCGCGAGCGCGTGGCGCGACAAAAAAGGCGCGCCTATCTTGATTGCGAATACTGGGGCAAGCCGGTTCCGGGATTCGGCGATCCGCAGGCCAAATTGCTGATCATCGGGCTGGCTCCCGCCGCGCACGGCGGCAATCGCACCGGCCGCGTTTTCACCGGCGACCGCTCCGGCGATTTTCTTTTTGCCGCACTGTATGAAGCTGGATTCGCGAACCAGCCGACTTCCGTGCGGCGCGATGACGGCCTCCGCCTGATCGACAGCTACATCACCGCTACCGCGCGGTGCGCGCCGCCCGACAACAAACCGCTACCCAGCGAAATCCTGAATTGCCGGGGCTACATGGAACGCGAAATTCGCATCCTCCAACCCCAAGCGGTCCTGGCTCTCGGCCGCATTGCCTGGGACGCTTATCTCGAAGTCCTGAAGCAGGCTGGTTTGCTTGCCTCGCGCGCGCCGCATCGTTTCGCGCACGGCGCCGAAATTCAACTTCCGCCGCCGGCGCCGCGACTGTTCGGTGTGTATCATCCCAGCCAGCAAAACACGCAGACCGGGCGCGTCACGCCCGCCATGTATGCCCAGGTCCTGCGGCGCATCAAGATGTTTCTGAAAGACTGAGTATTCAATTCGGTCCGAAATATCGGTAGTGGCCCGTAATCTTCCAATTGAACAAAACATCTTCCATCTTTGGGCCCTGACCGATGTTATGAACAAGCATGTATCGCCCGGTTTGCTGGTTTTTTCTGTCAACAACAATTTCGATGTGCGGGACATTTCCGCCCAAATCCCAAGTGACCAGGTCTCCGGGCGAATAGTCGTCAATTCGGTGACTAACCGGCAGAGACTGGCCTTTGCGCAGAAAAAAAACCATCAAATTTGGGACTCTTCGGTGATCAATATTTGAATCTGGCCCCGACGAAGACGAATTCCAGCTATTGGGGTACCTAGAAAAATTCTGAACCATATCCTCGTGAACTTGCATCTGGAGATCGATGCCTAACGCCCTATAGGCACGGATAACCTCATCAGTGCACACACCAGTGTGCTCGGGAACGTGTCCATCAGGATATGGGATTCGCACGTAAGAAGGATCGTAGCGGACGACATGGTGCGTTCTTTCGATCGCGGCGGCGACCAGTTTTTGAAGGAAAATCTGACGGGAGTTTGCGTTCGGAACTGTTGCTTGCGGAGCCGCTAGGGCCACAATGGCAAAAAGCAAAACCACCACGGCTTGTGCCCGGACTGCCCAGATTCTCATAAAGTCATTTTACCAACGTTTTCCGGCCTTATCCCGCCGGAGTCTTGCATTGGCCGGTCCGAACAAATACTCTGGAAACACGCGTTGGCGCCCAGGCCGTATCTCACATTTTCTGCATCATATTAGCCAGCCCTCACCTTGGATGGCGGGCTCAAATCCGTCTGGGGGAAATCATGAGCAAGAAATTTTCCGCATTCGCTATCGCCGCAAGCGCCACCTTGGTGATTCTGCCGGGTCCAACGATCGGCACGCTTGCCGCCAGGGAAAATCTCCGCGCGCTGCGGCAAGATAACTCTCAATCCTCACCGGAACCGCAGGAAGCCGATGGCCGCAGGCATGGCCATCCTGCCGAAACCTATGCCGTCGCTCCTGGCACAAAGTTCCTCGTGGTCCTGGAACAGGACCTCACCACGAAAGGCACCGAAGAAAACGCCAAATTTGTTGTAAGAACCGTGGAACCGCTCGAAGCAGGCAGCGGAATTTTCCTGCCGCCCGGCGCGGAAATCCATGGGCACATCAGTCGCGTGGAACCTGCGGGCGTTGCCGGGCGCGCTAAGCTGGCTCTGACCTTTGACGAAATCCATACAAAATTCGGCAAACTTCCCATCGTCGCCGAAGTCATCGGCGTACCCGGAGATCACAGTGTGAAATCCAGCGGACGCAATCAAGAGGGAATGATCGAAGGACGCAGCAGTTCGCAGCAGGACGCCGCGCAGTCGGCGGCCGCAGGCGCCGCCAACGGCGCGTCGCAAGGCATAAAGAATAAAGACAAAAAGGAAGCCGCCGAAGGTGCCGCGCTCGGCGCGTTAACGGCCTATCTAGTGGAGTCCGGCCGGGGCCATGAGTTGAATTTGCCGAAAGGCGCAAAGCTGGAGTTGGAGATCGAGCGGGCTCTGTATTTGCTGAAAGAATGATGCGTTCTGCAACCGGAGCAGATGAGCTTAATGTGCGCGGTTTAGCCTGGTAACTGCTCCTAAGGCGTGCGGCCGCGCTCTAACAAAAACAGTACCTAAAACTTGGCAAGCACAGACGAGCTTGTTAAAGTCGAGATGTCCCGGTCCAGCGTCGTTCCAGACAGTCAAAATCACGTTAGGCGAGAGGGTTTTACCTATGGGGGAAGAAGCAAAAGGCGCCGTTCGCGCCATGGAAGCGTCCGAGCGCAGGGACCGCGTCTTAATTGTCGAAGACGAAGACAACGCGCGAAAGGGCTACGAACAGCTGCTGCAGCGTTGGGGCTGCGAAGTACTCGCCGTGGGCAATGCGGAAGACGCCTTGGCAAAATTCGCCACCTATCAGCCCGATGCGCTGATCGCCGACGTCGAGCTTCCCGGTATGAACGGTCTCGATTTGCTCAAGCAGCTCGGCCCCGAATTGCTGGATGTCCCGGCCATCATCATCACCGGAAAAGGCAGTGAAGAGCGCGCCGTCGCCGCCATTGAAGCCGGAGCTTTCTGGTACATCGAAAAGCCTCTGAAGGGTCCGGTTCTGCGGGCACTGTTAGATCGCGCTCTTAGCCGCGCGCGCGATGCGCGCCAACTGGTCGTTTTGCAGCGCCAGCTTCGTGAATCAGGCAGGCTGGGCGACCTGATTGGCGCCTCCAAACCGATGCAGGATGTGATGCGCCTGGTGGAAATGGCAGCGCCAAGTTCCGCGTCCGTGCTGATTACCGGCGAGACGGGCTCCGGCAAAGAAATCGTCGCGCGCACCATTCACAAGCTGTCTCCGCGGGCCAGTGGCCCGTTTGTGGCCATCAATTGTTCCGCGATTCCCGAGTCGCTGATGGAAAGCGAAATTTTTGGCCACGAGCGCGGCGCGTTTACCGGGGCCGCTGAACGACGCATCGGCTGCTTTGAACTTGCCGACGCCGGCACGTTGCTGCTCGACGAAATCGGAGAGATGCCCGCGCCCACGCAAGCCAAGCTCTTGCGCGTACTGGAAGATCGCAAAGTCCGGCGTCTTGGCAGCAAGAGCGAAACTCCCGTCGACGTGCGGGTCCTCGCCGCAACTAACAAGGACGCGGAACAAGCCGTAGCCAGCGGCCACCTGCGCCAGGATCTATTTTTCCGCCTGAACGTCTTCCACATTAATTTGCCGCCTCTCCGCGAACATAAAGAAGACGTTCCCTTGCTCGTTGAGCATATTCTTCGCGACGTAAATACCAAGCACGGCAAACACGTGCGCGGCATTGGCGCGGAAGTGCTGGACGTCTTCATGAGCCACACCTGGCCGGGAAACATTCGCGAGCTGCGCAACATCCTCGAACGCGCGTCTATCATGTGCGAGAAAGAACTGATCACCCGTTCGTGCCTGCCGGAGGAATTCGGCCGCAGCGCCGCCAAAGGGCCCAGCGACCTTTCCAGCATCAAGTTCCCGGTGGGTACCACCGTCGATGCCATGGAGCGCGAGCTGATTCTTCAAACACTCAGCGCCACCGGAAATAACAAAACACGCGCCGCAGACCTCCTCGCCATCAGTCTTAAAACGCTTCACAATAAGCTCAAAGAATATGGCGCCGACCGCGCCGGCGCGGAATAGGGATCGCCCATGCAGCTGCGGCTGCGCACAAAACTCACCATTGTCATGACCGGGCTGGTGCTGCTCACCGTCGCCGTGCTATCTGGCCTTTTCCTGGCGCAACTCCTGCAACAGACATTGATGGAAACCGACAAGCGCGCATCCGATCTGGCGCACCAGGTTTTCGTTCAAGCGCAGCACGCCTTGACGGAAGCGGCCGGCAAGGGACTTCGCCCATCCTCCGAAGATTCCGAAGATGTGCACGATTATGTTCGCCGCGCCTTCGAGATTGATGCCGGCTTGCAGGCGCAGTTGGACGCGGCTGTCAGCTCTCCTTCGGTGTACGAAGTTTCCATCGCCGATGACGCCGGGCTGGTGCTGATTTCCAACGACGACTCGCTTCCTGGCAAAACACAGCAGCGCCGGCCTCCACTTTCTCAGTTGGTACAGCGCGGTTTCATTCAACAAGTCAAGGTTTTACGCGGACCTTCCAGACTCTTCGAATATGACTATCTCTTTAATATGTCCGGCAAGTCCTTCGGCGAAGTGCGTGTAGTGTTGTCCTCGGGTTTGTTGCTGAATGAGATGGCCCCCAGCCTGAAAACTTCCGGAACCATCGTGCTCCTGGCGCTGGTGACTTCTGCGCTGCTGGCCGCGGTAGTCAGCGGCGCAACGTTGGCTCCCTTGCGAGACATTTCCGCACAACTCGACAGAATCTCGGCTGGGCAATACGACGCGCCCACGCCGGACCACGGGGTTTTTGGCGGCAGCGGCGATGAACTTGGCCAGGTCAGTAGGAAGATCACCCAGGTCGGCCAGCAACTCCGCGGCGTCCACGAAATTTTCAGCACCTTGCGCGAAAACATGAACTCCGTCATGTCCGGCCTGGAAGATGGACTGCTCCTGTTCACTCGCGATGCCCGCGCCGTCATGGTCAGCCCCGCGGCGGAAAAATTTCTGGGCGCTTCCTCGGGCGAATTCCTGGGACGCCGCGTTGCGGAAATCTTTCCAGAAGGGCATCCGTTGCGCGCCGTGCTGCATCTGGAAGGGGACGAGCTCAGCGAGGTCGCCGCAGAGGCGGAGTTGCTTACCGCGGGCGGCTTTCGCCGGGTAGGTGTAAGCGTGCAAGCCATTCAGGAGGGCGGCGAGCGCATCGGCGCGCTGGTCACCCTGCGCGATCTCGACTCGCTGGAAAGTATCAACACGCAGTTGCAGGTAAGCGAACGTCTTGCCGCGCTGGGCCGCATCACCGCCGGCGTGGCGCACGAAGTAAAAAATCCGCTGAACTCCATGCGCATATGGCTTGAAAATCTGAAGGAGTCCTTACCCGCTGACCAGGATGCCGGTGCGCAACAAGCGGTCAACGTGCTCGATAAAGAAATCGACCGCCTCGACGCCGTGGTAAAAAGGTTCTTGGACTTCACCCGGCCGATGGATATTCGCCTGGAGGCCACGCAGCTTTCTCACTTGCTGCCCGAAGTGCTAGAGATCGCCCAGCCCCAGTTGCAGAAAGCTAATATTCAACTCGCGCAGCTTCTGCCCGTCGATGTTCCGGAAGTTTATGTAGATCGTGCTCTACTGAAACAGGCGGTGCTGAACCTGGTGCTGAACGCCGCGGAAGCGATGCCCAACGGCGGCCAGCTGAGTCTGGTTCTAAGCAGGCGCGGCGAAATGGCGGAGATTAGCGTGGCGGATACCGGCAAAGGCATCCCCCCGGAAAATAAGCAGAAAATTTTTCAGCTGTTTTTCACTACTCGTCCGGGTGGTAGCGGCATCGGGCTCGCCAGCGCGTTCAGAATTGTGCAGCTTCATAACGGTTCGATAGACTTTACTTCGGAAGTCGGACGCGGCACGACCTTCCGTATTGAGTTGCCTCTTGCGGCTTGAGTGGCTCCAGAAATGACGGCGAACACACCCCAGCGTTTTCCCGTCGCTCCGCGCAACCGCCGTTGCGTGATGGCCTTTTGTTGCCTGAGCGCCTCGTTACCGCTGGGCGGCTTAATCGGCGGTTGCAGCGCGCGCAATAACGCACCAAGCAGATGGCGCGGCGCCGGCCTCGTACGTCCTGTCATGCCCGCTACTGTGCCGCCTCGCCCGCGTCCGTTGCCAGACGAGAGTGTCGATCCCGTCCCCGAGTTGCGGCTGGAAATTCCGCCTCCTCCGCCATTGCTGGGGGTTCGCTCTTCTCCAGCACGCCCCCGTGTTGCCCCTGCACCTGCAGCTGAGAGTGGCGCTGCGGCAAAACCTGAGCCGCCGCTTATCGCGCCTCAATTGACCGCCGCGGAAACCTCGGCGGCGCAGCAACAGATGACCTCCAGCCTCACCGTCGCTGAGAAAAATCTGGCTTATTCCCACGGTAAAAAGCTCAACGCCACCCAGGCGGATTTGGCCTCAAAGATAAAACAGTTTGTCGACGACGCGCGCTCCGCAGGGCACGAGGGTGATTGGACGCGCGCCCGCAGCCTGGCGACCAAAGCGCAAGTGCTGTCCGAGGAACTCGCCGCCTCCTTGTAATCCGTTAC
>JBBSFG010000151.1:0-8896 GCA_038238965.1 Candidatus Acidiferrales bacterium
GCGTTTACTTTTTTCCGCCATGCTTTCTCCTAAGCGCCGTACGAGGCGCCGCTGACAATTTCAATAATTTCCTTGGTGATGGCCGCCTGGCGCACTTTGTTCATGTGCAGCGTGAGGGCCTCGATCACGTCGTTGGCGTTGTTGGTGGCCGCTTCCATGGCGGTCATGCGCGCGGCGTGTTCCGCAGCGGACGATTCCAGCATGGCGCGCAGGATCTGCGTTTCGATATAGCGCGGCAGCAATTTCGCCAGGATTTGTTCTTCGGGCTGCTCGTAGATGTAATCGATGGGCGTTTCGGTGGGCCTGTGTGGTTCGGAGTTATCGCGCGGCGCGGGATGCCCGGTTTCATCGTCGCGAATGGCTTCCACCGGCAAAAGTTTTTCGACCGCCAGGGTGGGAACCATCACGCTTTTGAACTCGCTGAAGATGATATAGACGGAGTCGATTTCTTCCTTGGTGTAAAGCTCGGCGACCAGGTTGGCGATTTCACGAGCGGTCTTGAAGTCCACGCGCGCTAAGACGTTTACATATTCGGCGGCAAAGGTGAAACCAGCGCGGCGGAGGGAGTCGCGCCCTTTTTTGCCTACGGGGATCGTGGTGATTTTTTTGCCGGGATGGCTGCGAAAAAATTCGTGAGCCTTGCGCAGCACGTTGCTGTTGAAAGCGCCGGCCAGGCCGCGTTCGCCGGTAAGGACGATAGCCAGAATATTGTTCTCGGGCCGCTTGGCAAGCAGCGGATGCTCGGGCGATTCGATGCGCGCCATGGTGGAGCGCAACACGCGAGCCAACTCCACGGCGTAGGGACGCGCGGCCAGGGCGGCTTCCTGCGCGCGGCGCAACCGGGCGGCGGCGACGAATTTCATCGCACGGGTAATCTGCTGGGTGTTTTTCACCGAGCGGATGCGGCGCCGGAAATCGAGTAGAGTGGCCATTTTTTACAGTCGCTAAATATTTTTGCCCCGAAGTTACTTCGCTACCGGCGTTTCTTCTTTTTTCGCGGATGGATCTTCCGGCTTTGCCGCCGGTGTATCCACTTTAGGCGCGGCGCCGTCCCGGTTTTTCTCCGGCGCGGCCGCGGCCTTGGCGGCGGATTCGCCGGCTTCTTCCACGTCAGGGGCAAAGCGCTCCTTGAAAGCCTCGACGGCTTTTTTGATTTGAGATTTGAGGTTGTCGTCGAGGGCTTTTTTCTCGGCAATGGTTTTCAGGATTTCGGAGTTGTTGGTTTCCACGAAGGCGAGAAATTCGCGTTCGAACCGGCGCACCGCCGGAACTGGAATGCTGTCCAGCGCGCCGCTGGTGGCCACGAACAAACTGAGCACCTGTTTTTCGACTGTGAAGGGGGCGTACTGATCCTGTTTGAGGATTTCGGTGAGGCGCTGGCCGCGGCCGAGCTGCGCTTGCGTCGCTTTATCGAGTTGGTCGGCGCCGAACTGCGCGAAAGCAGCGAGGTCGCGATATTGCGCCATGTCCAGGCGCAGAGAGCCGGCCACCTGGCGCATGGCCTTGATTTGCGCGTTGCCGCCGACGCGGCTGACAGAGATGCCTACGTTAATTGCGGGACGGATACCGGCGTTGAAAAGGTCGGCTTCCAGATAAATCTGTCCGTCGGTGATGGAGATGACATTGGTGGGAATGTAGGCGGAGACGTCTCCGGCCTGAGTTTCGATTACGGGCAGAGACGTGAGTGAGCCGGCGCCGAGCTTATCGTTGAGCTTGGCGGCGCGTTCCAGCAAACGGGAGTGGAGATAAAACACGTCGCCGGGAAACGCTTCGCGGCCGGGCGGGCGGCGCAGCAGCAAAGAAATTTCGCGATAGGCTTGCGCGTGTTTCGAAAGATCGTCGTAGAAAGTTACGGCGTGGCGCTTGGTGTCGCGGAAAAATTCGCCCATGGCGCACGCGGCGTAGGGCGCGATGTATTGCAACGACGCGGGCTCGGAAGCCGTGGAAGCGACGACGATGGAGTAATCCATCGCGCCTGAATCCGTCAGAGTTTTCACCACCTGGGCAATAGTCGAACGTTTCTGGCCGATGCCGCAGTAGATGCAGATTACGTCGCCGCCTTTTTGATTGATGATGGTGTCGAGAATCACGGCGGTCTTGCCGGTCTGGCGGTCGCCGATGATCAGCTCGCGCTGGCCGCGGCCGATGGGAATCATGGCGTCGATGGCCTTGATGCCGGTTTGCAACGGCTCGCGCACGGGCTGGCGGTCGAGCACGCCGGGCGCGATGCGCTCCAGAGGATTGCGCTGCTTGGCCGCGATAGGGCCTTTGCCGTCGATGGGCTCGCCGAGCGGATTCACGACGCGGCCAACCATCGCTTCGCCCACGGGCACGGACATAATCGTGTTGGTGCGCTTGACGACGTCGCCTTCCTGTAATTCGCTGGATTCGCCGAGCAGCACGACGCCGACTTCCTCTTCCTCGAGGTTCAAGGCGATGCCGAAAATGTCGTGCGGAAAAGCGAGCATCTCGCCGGCCATGACTTTTTCCAGGCCGTGAACGCGCGCGATGCCGTCGCCGACGCTGATGACCGAGCCGACTTCGTCGACGGAAACGGTTTGCTCGTAATTTTCGATCTGCTCGCGCAGAATCTTGCTGATTTCATCGGCGTTAATTTTGGCCATTCGTGCTCCTGATTCGGTATGAACCGGAAGGGTTCAAGTGTTTGCTGATGCGCTTTCGTGGCGCTTAATTCTGGGTTCCAAGCATTCGGGCACCGCGAAAATATTGTTGCGCAAACTTATTCACTCGACAGCCGCGCGCGCATTTCCGTCAAACGGGTGCGCAACGAACCGTCGTAGATAGTATCCCCAACACGAGCTACCGCTCCACCGAGAAGCGTGGAGTCCAACGAAAATTTAGGCTCAACTTTTTTCCCGGTCAAGCGGCCCAGGGTGGTGGCGAGCGCCGTTTTTTGCGCGGAGCTGAGCTCCACGGCGGAGGTCACTTCCGCGTCGGCGATTCCCTGGCGCTGGCGAACCACGCTTTCCACCGCGGCCACGATTTCCGGCAGCATGTGGGAGCGGTGATGGTCGACAATCACAAACAGAAAATTGCGGACGATTTTGGCGTAGCGCTGGCGCGCGACGATTTTCTCGATCACGCCATGCTTGTCTTCCATTTCCACCGCCGGGCTGATCAAGAAATTGCGCAGCTCGCCGGATTCGGCAAAAGCATCGCCAAAATCGGCGAGTTGTTTGGCAGCCGTCTGCGGCGCGCCCTGGCTGATGGCGATGTCGGCGAACGCGTTGGCGTACTGCAGGCTGGCGGACTTCAATTAGGCCTTCCATCCAGCGTCTTAACGAAATTATTGATCAGCGATTCCTGGGCGGCAGGGGTGAGCTGCTGCGCCAGCAGCGATTCCGCGCCATTCACTGCGAGATTGGCGGCCAGCGCTTTCAATTCGAGGCGCGTGGCGCGCTCGGCGGCGGCGATTTCCGCTTGGGCGGCGGCATCAATTTTTTGCGCGTCGGACTGGGTGAGCTTGCGGATGCGCGCCGCCTCAGCGGCGGATTCGCGTTGCGCGGAAGCGCGCAGTTCAGCCACCTCTTGCTCCAGATTTTGCAGCTTCGTATCCGCTTCGCTCAAATGCTGGTCAGCTTCTTTTTTTGCTTCCGTGCTTTTCTTGATGGCTGAACCGATGGCTTCGGCGCGGCGGGCGAAAAATGCCGGCCCTTTTTTCAGGCAGAGCCATACGATCACCGCAGCAACCAGCGCGAAGTTGACCCACTTGAAAAGAGTTTCGGTGGATTGCTGGGACGCCGAGGCTTCTTCGGCGCGAGCACTAGCGACCGTCAGCAGCAGTGTGAACACCACGGTGATCACAGCTTTGGCGTAACGCTTCGCGGCTTGCGAAAACTTCAGGGTCATCGGGTTTCTCTCGGTGGCGCGCCCGGTGGCCGCGTGGACTGCAAAACGCGGCGGGCGACCAGAGCCGCCATGGGGGTAACGCTGGATTCGATTTCGATGCGCGCGGCATCAGCTTCCGTCGCGATGTGTTCCTTGGCTGCGGCGACTACCTTGGCGGCGTTGGCACGGACTTCCTTGAGCTCGGCAGCGCGCTCGTCGAGGAATTTTTTGCGCGCGGATTCCTGTTCCACGTAGACCTCGGTACGAGCCTGTTTCAGGGCGTCCTGGTACTGCTTGTCTTTTTCTTTCGCGGCGGCTTGCGCGGCCTCCGCGGCCTTTTGTGCGCCGATGGTGCGGGCTTCGCGCTCGGCGATCACTTTCAGCAAAGGCTGAAAGAAAATGAGTTTCAGAATAACGTAAAAAACCAGCAGGATCAGCAGGATAGGGACAAGCTGGAGGGACAGTTCTCTCATAATTGGTGAGAAGTGCTACGCATCAAATTGTATCGCCTGAACCCCAGGTTGGCAGCCACGCCGTGCCCCGGCCCGGGAAGGGTCCACGGTGGGCTAAGTGGTGCCGACTCGAATAATAATTTATATCATCCGTGATAGCGAGCGGTCAATGCGGGGCGTGTTTATCTGGCTGGCGAATTCCATTAGGCAGGCGAATCAGGGTTAAACGGGGGTCGTGGCGGCAGACGGTTTCCCGGCCCAGACCACCGGCTCGATCCGTCCTACGAGAAAAACCCAAGAGGCCGCGCCCAACAAGGCGACGCCGGTCATGATTGCGAAGGCCCACGAGAAATGCCCGGTTCGCTCGAGAACAAATCCGGTAAGCCACGGAGCCACAATGCCTGCGAGATTGCCGACGAAGTTCTGGAAACCTGTCCAACGCCCCGCAGCGCTCGGTCCCGCCAGCGTTTGGGTGATGGCCCAGACATTGGAGGAAACAGCGCCAAAACAGATGACTCCCAATATGAGCGCGGCCATGGAAGCGTTTGTGCCGCTGAATTCCGCGAGGCCGATGAAAAGCCCCGCCAACGATAATCCCGCACCTGTAAACGTCTTACGAACCAGCGTGGGGGTCGCACCCGAGGCGATCCAGCGGTCGGAAAGCCAGCCGCAGAATATGGCAAAAATAGCGCCCGACAGATACGCGATCCCTCCAAGCTTGGCCATATTGTCCATGGAGAAGTGGCGTTCGCGCACAAGATAGTAAGGCAGCCAGGTAATCAGAAAATAGCTCACATAATTTCCGCTGAATAACCCCACACAGGTCCCCCAAGCGGATCGCAATCGCAGGAATTCGAAAAGGTGTGGCGCGCCGGCGGATTTTGCTTGCGCGGCGTAATTCGTCTTGGGCATCCACTTTAGCCATGGAACGACCCAAAGCAGGCTGGCCAGTCCTAAAACAATAAAGAAGGGGCGCCAGCCAAATCGAGCCATCAACAGTCCGCCAAACAGCATTCCGAATCCGGGCCCCAGCACCAGTCCCGAGGAGATCAAGGAATTTGCAAGCCCGCGATGTTCTTCCGAGAAGTTCGAAGCGATGATTTTGGAATACGAGGGATAAGCGACGGACTCGCTTACGCCCAGCAGTAATCGCAGGCCGAACAGCACAGCAAAAGTGTGCGCCATGCCAGTCATGGCTGTGGCCGCGGACCATAGAATGAATCCAGCGGCGAACACCCAGTTGACATTGAGACGATCGACCAACCAACCCGAAACGAGTTGCGAACATGCGTACGTCCAGAAAAATGCGGAGAGCAGAAGGCCGAGCTTCGATGGGGAAATCCCCAGCTCGCCTTTCAGCAAGGGAGCGGCAATGGAGAGATTGCCGCGATCAACGTAGTTGATGAAGGCGGAAATGGCCAGCAAGACGATAACGGCCATGAGCGGCCCCGGGATGCGGCTCGGTTGGGTTTTTTGGGAATGGGGCACGATGCGCGGGCATCATCGTCCAGCCGAGAGTGCTTTGCAACGTATTTGAAATTTGCTTGCAGCGGTCAGCCCACCGCGTTCGCAGAGATCGCCACTTCCACCGGCGCGGCATCAGCACTAGTATTTACGGATCACCATTACATCGGGCAGACGAACGGAGGCTTGGATGAGTAGACATAGCGTTTCAGTATTTTTGGGAGTGATGGTCGCTGCGCTTGGTTTTGCCGGCTCGGCGAAGTCTGGCGAGCGCGTAGTGGATTTAACCGCCGCCGATGGCACGAAGTTGAAGGCTACGTTTTTCGCTGCGGCTAAGCCAGGTCCCGGGGTCATGCTCTTGCATCAGTGTAACGGGGAGCGCAAAGGATGGGACGGATTGGCGCAGCAGCTTTCCGCGGCGGGAATTAATGTGCTGACTGTGGATAATCGCGGCTTTGGCGAAAGTGGCGGCACACCTCGCGACAAAAACACGCCGCAGCAGGAAGGACAGATAGAAAAAGATAAATGGCCCGGTGACTTCGACACCGCTTATGAATATCTCACTTCACAACAGGGTGTGACGAAAGGTGCGATCGGAGTCGGTGGCGCAAGTTGCGGACTCGACAATTCGGTGCAGACAGCGCGGCGGCATCCGGAGGTAAAATCTCTTATGCTGCTCTCCGGAACCACCAATCTGGCCGGCCGTGAATTCTTGCGCGGCGCTACCAAGTTGCCGGTATTTTTATCGTTCGCTGACGATGACGAATTTAAGCCCTCGGTGATGAGCACCGAGTGGCTCTACTTCCTGGACGGCGATCCCGAAAAGAGACTTGTGCATCTGGCGAACGGCGGGCACGGCGCGGAGATGTTCAAGCCGCATCCCGAACTGATGACCGCGATTGTCGAATGGTTTGTCACCACGCTGATCAAAACGCCCGGGCACGCACCGGTTCCGAAGGAACCAGCAGTTCTGCCGCGTGAAGTGCGCTACCTGGAGGAAATTGACACGGGTGGAACCGCCACGGTTGCGAAGGCGTTGGAAGAAGCTCGCCGGAAGGATCCTAAAGCGGAGTTGTTCCCGGAAGACGAGGTGAATTTCATGGGCTATGAACATTTGAAGCCGGGCGACAACAAAAACGCGATTGAAATTCTGAAGCTCAACGCCGAGGCTTATCCCGATTCGCCAAATGTTTACGACAGCTTGTCCGATGCGTATCTCGCGGATGGCCAGAAAGACCTGGCGCGCAAGAACGCTGAGAAGGCCCTCGCGCTCTTATCTTCGGACACCAAAGACCCGGAAGACCGCCGCAATGGAATCAAAGCCAGCGCGGAAGGAAAGCTGAAAGATTTGGGGCCAGGGTCGTAGCCACCGAAAGAACCGCTATCTGGACCAAGCAGCCTTAACTCTGCAGCCAGGCATTGAGTGCGGTGGCGCGAGGTAACAACGCCAGCGCGCCCAGTTTGCGAAAGGTGGCGGCGCGGGCGCGGTAGCCGTGTTCACCGTCGGCGATGATGGCCATGAAGGGGACGCCTGCATCGCGCGCTGCCAGTCCGTCGTCGATGTTATCGCCGAGATACAGCGCGCTGGCCGGATCGCGGCCGGCAAGGATTTTGTGCAAGCCTTCGGGATGCGGCTTGATGCGCGTGACGTCGTCCATGGTGATCACCGTGCGAAAATAACGCGCAGCGGGCCAGCGATCGAACGTAAAGGAAAATTCCCGACGATTGCGCCCGGTGAACAGATTCAATTCGTAACGACCCGCCCATTTTTCGATCTGCCGCGGAGTGATCAGCAATTTTTCGTTGAGCACGTTCCCCGGTTTGTCACCCGAGCCCCAGTAAAAACTGATGAACGCCGTTCGCGCTTCCTCGTAGGTAGTGGGCGTGCCAAGTGATGTAACCCAATCGGCGGTCATGCGCCAGTCGTCGTTGTAGCCCGGCTTGGCTTTCCAGCGATGCAAGTCGGCATACGTAACGCGGCGGCCGCTGAGATGCCTCACGGTCTCCAGTGCCGAACGCCAGTATGTGCCGCGGACATCGACGAGCACGCCGTCCACATCAAAAATCAAAATATGTGGTTGTTTGAAACGCCCGCTGCGAGACTTTGATCGACTGGCCGCCACGGTTCAATTCCTCCACTCTCCCGCACGGGGCGCCCGGTTTGCTGGAGCATGGTAAGCGTTTCTGGCGTTAAAAATGAAACGTGAAGAGCACTCCACTGAATTTTCTTCAGGGTTTTGCGTTGAAAACGAAGTCGACGGTTGGGTGCTGACCATCCGAAACAGTGATCTCGCGGCTCCGGGTGCCGTAGGTTTCGTGCCAGGCCGTGATGGTGTACGTTCCAGCGGGAAGCGCGGGCAGGGTGAATCTGCCGTCGTTTCCGGTCACTGCAAAATGGCTGGTTTTCAGAACCACGAAATACGCTTGCATCCAGGAATGAATATTGCACTTTACCGGAATGAACTCCCCGCTCTCGTAGGAATAGGAGAAAGGAGGCGTTCCCGGCAGCTGGATTTTGTTCCATTCCCGATTGATCTTGGGCATCGGGTGGATGTTGTGATTGAAAGGATCGCTGTTGGAAATCGACACCTCCTGTCCAACGCGAAAAACCAGCACGTGCGTGGTGTAACGACATCCCTGCTGGTCAAATCTCGCCGGTGGCGCCTCGCTTTCAGTCATGCTGGATTCTCCGCTGGAGATATACACCACTACGTTCTGCAGCGTATTGCCTGGACCAGTAACCACCTTTTCGGTAGTCAACGCCCTCCCACGTAGCTTGATGCACTCGGGCTGCTTGGACATGTCAACGGTTTCAGGTTTCGCGGGCGTTCCCGTATAGCTCACTCTTCCCGAAATCTCTGCGTTGTCTTGAGCGGCGATAATTCCGGGCGCGCACAAAACGTAAAGGGCCGCCAGGCTCATAGTTGTACGGCGCATTCTGACTTTCCTTTCGAGTCTCGCAGGCGGGCCTCGCCGCCGAGAAAACTATGATACTGGTTCGATATCCATCATCCATTTTCCCCGAAGCTTAAGATCAAAGATGAACCGCCGCCGCGAGGTTGCCGTATCGGATAAGGCCTCTCGTAGAAGGATTTTTTGCCGATGTTGCACCAATCGCATCCTCCCAAGAA
>JBBSFG010000152.1:0-8886 GCA_038238965.1 Candidatus Acidiferrales bacterium
GCTCCTTCAAAATTTCCTTCCCCAATACCTGCACAGTGCTAATCTTCTTCATCGCCGGTCTCCCTTTTCTTGTGCTTAAAAGCACGTCGATCATTGGGAGCGTATCGCATCCCGCGGAGACCGGCCTTCTCATCCCATCTGGTAAGTCAGATAACCGGACATGTACCATTGAGGCCGATTTTCCACTTTTCCGGTGTGGGCGTTGATCAGGAGTTGGAGAAAGCGATCATGATAAATTCTCTTTCCAGCCGTGAGCGAGTGGAGTTTCCGCGGGGACTTAATGAATCTTGACGCTCTCCGTGATGCGGAAAGCCCGTGTGGACAGGTCCTTCGCGCTGCTGCCGAGGGGCATTGCTAAAGCGTAGCTCCACTTCTGCCGTGCTCGCAAATTAGACCTGGAGGAAACATGCGCTTCTCGCCGCTGGGATTGACGCCGTTGATCGGCGTTTTCGATATGCCAAGGGCACTTGCCTTCTACCGAGACCTGCTCGGATTCTCTGTAGTTTCAGCCTCACCCGAGGTCGAGACGGCGGAGGGCCGGTTTTCCCATTGGATGTGGCTACGGTTCGGGGGAGCCGAGATTATGCTTAACACCCAATATGACTCGAATGAGCGCCCGATGCAGCCCCCGGAGAAGAAGACCAAGGATGCTGTGTTTTACATCGGTTGCTCCGATGTAGAGCTTGCATACCAAGAACTCACAGCCGGAGGTTTGGAGGCCGAACGTCCGAAAGTGGCGCCGTACGGGCTCAAGCTCTTCAGCGTAGAAGACCCCGATGGCTACACGGTCGTTTTCCAGGAAGTGATTAAATCCAATCTCTCGTGAACGGTGCAGTTCGAAGCCAATGATGCAAATTCATGCAGGAAAATGCAGTCAAGCCCTGGTTAGTGTTGCATCGACCCATTGAGACCACCTCACTAATCAGGCGAGTGGATTACCTCCGAGTAGCCCGGCACTCGCCCACAATCGGCGGCAAGCGGCAACGGATTCTTCTGACCTCCCACAACCGGACTTCAAGCCAGATTCCTCGCGCGAGGATCCTGTATGCCCAATCGCAAGCCCACCAAGTAAGCCTTGGACGTCTTCCGGCAGTTGAGCAGCTATTTCTTCGCCGGCGCGAGAGGCGTTTTGCCGTACTTCTGGCTTGCGATCACTCCCTTTGATTCCTGCACCGTAATCGTCTGGCCAGCACTAATGTTCGAGAGCTTATCGAGCTGGCCGCTGGGCCACTGAATCTCAACGCTGTCGGCCTTCGTTTGTCTGCCCAGACCGAACGTCAGCACCAGTTCACTCTGCGCGAGATAGCTGGAACCGGAGCGCAGCATATTCCACTGCTTGTCGCTCCCCGAAGTCACGCGGACAACCGCGCCGATGCCGTCGCGATTGGACTTCGTTCCCACCAGCTTCAGGCGCAAGCTCTGATTCGAGGCGCCTTCGTTGTGGAACAAGAACGCAGGCCCGGCATTTGTCGTCAGCAAAATATCCAGAGCACCGTCGTTGTCTATGTCGCCATAAGCGGCTGCCCGCGCAACTCGCGGAGCCGCAAAAGCCGCGCCCATCTTCGCCGTGACCTCCTGAAACTTGCCACCGCCAAGATTATGGAAAAGATGGGCGGGTTCTGCGTAGGTGACGCGCTTCTGCACCTGCTCGATCTGCTCCTCGATGTGCCCGTCGGCGACAAAAATGTCCGGCCACCCATCGTTGTCGTAGTCGAAGAAAAAGCACCCGAAGCCCAACGTCACCAGCGTGGCGCGGCCCACTTCCGATTGCGGGGCTTCGTCCACAAAAAGCCCGTTGCCTTCATTGTGAAACAACGAAACCATCTGATTCGAGAAGTTGCTGATCAGCACGCTGGGATGCCCGCTGCGGTCATAGTCCGCGGCGTCCACTCCCATGCCGGCGCGCGCCACGCCATCTTCGCTGAAAGCGATACCCGCAAAGATGCCGCGTTCCTCGAAGGTTCCATCCTTTTTATTCAGGTACAGCTTGTTCGGTTGCGTATCATTGGCGATCAAAATGTCGGGCCAGCCATCACCGTTGTAATCGAGAATCGTGATGCCCAGGCTCTTCGAGGTGGGATCGCCAAGCCCCGCTTTCTGCGTGGCGTCTTCGAATTTTCCGCCGCCAAGGTTGTGCCATAACCGCGCTGGGGTGCCCTTATAGGATTCAGGTGTGCAGTAGGACTTCCGCGAACCGTCCAGCGTGCAGTAAATATCGTTTCGTTCCGTCCACTGCACATAGTTGGCTACCACGAGATCCAGTTTGCCATCGCGGTCGTAGTCCACCCACGCGGCGCCGGTCGAAAATTCACTCGGGCCCCACAGTCCGGCGGACTTCGTCACGTCTGTAAACGTACCGTTGCCATTGTTGTGGAAGAGATGGCTCTGGCCTAGCGCGGTGACGAAAATATCGTCGAAGCCGTCATTGTCATAGTCACCGACGGCCACGCCTAGTCCAAACATGGGGACATCCAGCCCCGCTTTGCGCGTCACATCGGTGAACGTGCCGTTGCCGCCGTTGTGGAAAAGCTTCAGCGGCGTCGCTCCGCGGTGCGCGTGCCCGGGAAAATCCTGGCCGTTGATCAGCAGGATGTCGGCGTACCCGTCGTTGTCGTAGTCAATGAAAGCGCAGCCGGGACCCATGGTTTCGGGCAGCCACTTTTTCCCGAAGGCGCCGTTGTTGTGTGTGAAATGAATTCCGGCTTGCGCGGTGATATCGCGAAAGTGGATCTGCTGCGCAGCGGAGTTCGATGGGCACGCCATGGCAACGACCGACAGCAGGAGCGGCAACAAGATTGTCGAGTTGGCGGAAAGCAGGCTATTCATCTATTTCGACGCTCCCACGGATGCGACTATTCTCTTGGCGGAAGCGCGGCCCAGGCCAGCGGCAGTTTTGGATTTCGAATTCGCGGGCAACGCCGGCAGGCTTACCGACACATGCTCGTGAATTCCTTGCCGCTCGTTATTATCTTCCGGGTGGGCCTGCCGGTATGGTCCCGTGATCGTTTGCGACGATTCGTCTGCTTTGAAGCGCAGGTAGCGCGCCTGATGTTCTTTGGCGAGCTTTTCATTTCCCAAGCCGCTGTAGCAGAGCATCAGGTTGTAGTGGGCTTGCAGGTCTTCCGGATCGATGGCGAGTACCGACCCTAAAACTTTCACGGCCTCCTGATAGTTGCGCTGTAGAAACAGAATGCGCCCCAGATCGTTGAGCACCACGCGATCCCGTGGATACTGCGCCAGAACTTTGTGCAAGCGCTCGGCCGCGCCGCCGTAGTTTCCGTCCGAGCGCAACACTCGGGCATAGAAATAATTGGCACGCGCGAGATTCGGGCTCAAAGCCAGGGCCTTCTCCAGCACTTTGCGGGCGCGTTCCATGTCGCCTTCCTGCACGGCACACCGGCCGATATTTACCCAGCCATCGGGGTTGTTGGGGTCCGCTTCGGTAATTTTCTCGAACGCTGCCGCCGCGTTCTTCAAATCGCCCTGCAAAAACAGGCCAATGCCGTAATCGTTCCAACGCTGCCATTCTTCCTTGCGCGAGACCGTCTTGGGCTCAAGCGCGGGACCATTGTGCGCCATCACCGGCAACGAGACCTCGTCTTCCGCCATCGTAATAATGGGCACGTCGGGTATTTTTTCTTGTTTCGCGGATATTCCCTGCAGCGATTCGGTCATCACAAAGGTGCGATCATCGTAGTCCGGGGTCACGCTGTTGGGCTTGTCCGCTTCCGGTTTTCCTGCGAACGCGAATTGCGTTCCCCACCACGAAAATTTTCGGTAACGCAGGCGGGCATGCAGCGTGATTTTGTTGCCGGTGCTCTCGGGAATAAACATTCGATAGTGCACCGTGTCTGCGGACCCTGGTGGAATCAGGCGTACATAGACAACCGCTCGCGTGCTCCAGGCGTTACGCTTGTTAATCGGGTTACCGTGCGCATCAATCTGCAAGGAGCGATAAAAATGCGCGCCTTTTTCCACGGGTCCTTTTTCGTCCCCCTCTACCATGCCACTCCAGAAAATCGTCTGGCCCTTATCGTCGGTGCCCTTCAACTCCAGCCAGGTGTCGTACGCGTCTACCGTGCCGCCGGGGAAGAAATGGCCCACCTTTTTCGTGCGCACCACCACATCCACGCGCACCGTGTCGCCCCGGCGCAGCGCGGGCTGCACCTGATTCAAAGGCGCCGCGATGGGCGCGGCTTCCACGCCGCTGGCGGGAGTCACCTGCGACTCGGCTTCTTCTCCCACCGCGAACGTAGTTGCCAGGTCAGACTGAGACGCCGCGCCCGTTTTCGGCGCGCCGTGGCCCGCGGATACCGCAAAAATATCCACTGTAAGCGCGCCGCTCTTCAAGAACTTTTCCGTCAGCTTGAGCTGATCCGCATCCTGATTCGCCGTCGGCACCGCGGTATTAGCGCCCGGAAAGCGGTGCGAGTGAACGTAGCCTTCGACGTTTCCGAAATCATGGGAGGCCTGCATCGGCATGTGACAATCGGCGCACTGCTGTGGTGTTGGCGGATAGTAAAACGACCGCGCACCTTGCCCCGACACTCCACTGGCCTGCCAGTTGTCGTATTCGTTGAAGCCACGGATCCAACGATAATTATTCACGGGAACGTCGAGATGCACTTTGTGGCAGCTGGAGCAAAACTCCGCGGTCTGCTCGCGCATGAAAGGCTTCAGGAACACGCGCCGGTGCGGCTCGGGATTCAGCTTGATCAAGAAATCGTGCAGCGCCCGCATCACGCGATTATCCGACGCTGCCAGCTCGTGCAGCTTGGGATATTCCAGGTAGAAATCTGCCTGACCCATCGTGCTTTTCACGTTCGCGATGGAGTGGCACATCATGCAGCCCAGTCCGGCCTGCGCTTCGGGGCGATGCACAATCTCTCTGATGGGCGTGTCCATCATCCCGCTGTACAGCACCGCCGGATCGTGGCACCCGCCGCACCATTTCGAAGGCTTGGTGCCCACGGTGTCCTGCATATATTCGACGGACTTGCGATACCACTGGTTGTTGAACGAAGAGAAGTGATGCATCGAGCTGGACCACTGGTTATAAATGTCCTCGTGGCAGCGCTTGCAGGAGTCCGACTCCATAAAATACTTGCTGGGAATTTTCTGTTTGCCGTAAACCTGCGCCGAACTCGGGAAGAACGCCCCTTCGGGCCCATCGCCTTCACCATTCATATTATCCGGTGGCATGGACGGATTCTGGATGCGGTTGCCGGTCTGCCAGCTCTCGCGCACGTAGCGTGCCCCGTAGCCGATCCCAGCGAGAATCACCAGGCAGAAGGCGCCCCGGATTGCAGGCGATCCTAAAGGGGAGGTTAACGAACCGTGCTGGCCCAGCCGGTCGGCAGCGAGAAGCACAACACCCGCGAGTGAAACAGCAATGTGGATATACAACCACTTCCATTCCGGCCTCGCGGTACCAGTCTTGATCAGAATCAGCCCCGTCACAGCTCCGACCAAGATCCAGAGCCATGCGGCACGCGCCAGGAGACTTCCGCTGCGCAGCCAGCGGAGGAGCGACGAGATGAGAAGAACGGTGGCGACGATTCCCGCCAAAGCATGCAGGAGCACCACACCGGCATAGAAAATCGTGGGCTGCGGAAACGCATAGAGATACCCGGCGGACATGATCAAGAAAATCACCAGCCAGGACAGAAGCCGGCTGAAGAACCCGGCGGATTTGGACTTTGTTGGCATCGATAACAAGATTGATGGCCTTCTACACGGATTCAGACGGAACCAACCGAAATCACGCGCCCAAACATACTCAGTAGAGAAGGCCTGCGGAATAATACAAAAATACTATCCCCAAGGGCAGGAGGCATCGGCAAGAGGGCGCGGTTCCTGCAGGCGATTTGGAATCTCCGGTTCCCGGTATCTCGCTTGTGCCGTTCGCGGTGTCGGTCAGCGCGTTTCTTGGATGAGAACGGCGCCCAGCAGCTCCGCAGTCTAAGGCGCAACGGATGGACAACAATAGAGCGCTGTTTCGGTTTCGGGACGAAGTTTTACTTCCGAGTTGCCCGTAATACATTCTCTATCCGCTCTGTGATCGGCTACACTTAGCTCGATTCTTCAGATGCCGCTTTCTGCAGGCGACAAACTCGGTCCATACGAAATCCTTGCGTCCATTGGAGTGGGCGGGATGGGACAGGTGTATCGTGCCCGAGATGCCCGTTTAAATCGGGACGTCGCGATCAAGGTTTCTGGCGAGCAGTTCAGCGAGCGCTTCGAGAGTGAAGCCAAAGCCATCGCCGCACTGAATCATCCCAACATCTGCCAAATTTACGACGTGGGCCCGGATTTTCTGGTCATGGAGTACATTGACGGGCGCCCGATTGTCGACCGTGAACCGCAGGCCCTTCCGCCGGACGAGGCGCTGCAACTCGCGCGGCAAATTGCTGCCGCGCTCGAGGCCGCACACGGCAAGGGGATCATTCATCGAGACCTCAAACCAGCGAATATACTCGCGACCTCGGGCGGGGTTGTAAAGCTGCTGGATTTTGGACTCGCGAAACAGAATCACGCCAGCCTGACCGACAACGAAACCCAGAGCATCGGCATTACGCGGATGGGCACAATCATGGGTACTCCGGCGTACATGTCGCCAGAGCAGGCCGAGGGCAAGCCGGCCGACGCGCGCTCTGATATTTTTTCATTCGGCGTGGTGCTTTACGAAATGCTCGCGGGACGCCGCGCCTTTTCTGGAGGCTCGTCCGCCGCGACCATGGGTGCTATCGTTCACAAGAATCCGGAATCGCTCAACGCGCCGCCCGCGCTCGAAGCGATCGTGCGCAAGTGCCTCTCGAAATCCCCGGACGGCCGCTTCCAGACGGCGACCGATCTCCGCCAGGCGCTCGAAGAAGCCTCCACACGGGGCATCTCAGCGCTCAAACGGCGCGCCATCGCTTTGGCTATCGCCGTGAGTCTGCTAGTCATCGCTTCTGCCGGAGCCGTTGTTTATTTGAGACGGTCGAAGGCAGGCATCGATTCCATCGCAGTTCTGCCTCTGGAGAATCGAAGTAACGATCCCGATGCAGAATATATTTCCGATGGTGTTACGGAAAGCATCAACAACAGCCTAGCTCGGTTGCCCAGCCTGAAGGTAACTCCCCACAGTGTTGCTCTTCATTACAAGGGTAAGGCGATGGATGTGCAAAAGGTTGGCGACGAACTTGGCGTGCAAACCGTACTCACAGGCGACGTCAGGCAGCGAGGCGACGATTTAACTATCAATGTCGAACTCGACGACATTCGTAACGGCAAACAGCTGTGGGGTGAGCAATACAACCGGAAGGTGGCCGACTTGCTGGCGGTTCAGAGTGACATTGCCAGGGAAGTTTCCCAGCGTCTGCGCTCACAACTTTCGGCGGAAGATCAACAGAAGCTGACCAAGGGGTCGACAGATAATCCCGAAGCCTACCGGCTCTATCTGAAGGGGAAATACTACACCAACAAACTCACCAAAGAGGGGTTTGACACGGGCATCGACTACTTTAATCAGGCCATCGCTGTCGATCCCAACTATGCCCTGGCTTACAGCGGCCTGGCCTTCAACTACGTGAACCAGGACGATTGGTTTATGTCTCCGAACGAAGCCGGGCCCAAGACGAAGGATGCGGCCAAACGGGCGCTCGCGATCGACGAATCCGATGCGGGAGCTCACCTTTCCATGGCGATCGTCACGCACTGGTATGACTGGAATTGGGCCGCAGCGGAAAAGGAATTCAAACGAGCCATTGAACTAAGTCCCAACAATTCGGACGCTCACATTTACTACAGTTGGTTCCTGGCGCCGATGGGGCGAAACGATCAGGCTATCGCGGAAGCCAAGCGGGCACAGCAAGCCGATCCACTCTCCGGGTTCGCGGCCTTCAGCGCGGGAGCGGCTCTGGTGTTTGCACGACGCTGGGATCCAGCGATCGAGCAACTGCATCGCGCCATTGAGATTGACCCGAACTTTTGGTTCAGCCATTGTTTCCTGGGTCGAGCTTATGAGCAGAAAGGAGAGTTGCCGGAGGCCATTGTCGAGTTTCAACGCGCGGTCGTACTGGAAAAGGATAATGCCGAGACCTGGTCAGGGCTGGGACATGCATACGCGTTGTCGGGGAACCGCGCCGAAGCGCAAAAGATACTGGATCATTTAAAAGAGGTATCTGCGCATCGTTGGGTCGCGCCGTACAACGTCGCAGTCATTTATGCAGGCTTGGGACACAAAGACCAGGCGTTCGCCTTGCTCGATCTGGCCTACAAAGACCGGTCCTACTACCTGCCTACCTATCTGGCGACTGACGCTCGCATGGACAGCCTCCGCTCCGACCCGCGCTTTGCTGAGCTGCGGAAGCGCGTCGGACTATCTGAGTGACACAAGTTGTCGGCTGCGCCCGTCGGTCGGGGTGCGGGTTGTGGGCGGGTAGTCGGCAATCCGGACTTCTGATTGCGTCTAAGATAGCCAAAACGCGGGAGAGAAGTTGTCTCCATTCGAGGGGATTTAGCCATGACCGACTGGTTCGCCCGGCCCGTCCTCCACGTGACAGATGTCGCCGCCTCGCTCCGCTTTTACGTCGACCGGCTCGGCTTCACGAAATCCTGGCACTACGGGGACGAGGGCAAGCCTTTCGTGGCCCAGGTGGACCGGCAAAACTGCGCGCTCATTCTCTCTAGCCAGTGGCCCGAGAAGATTGGCAAGGCGCTCATGTTCATCTCCCTCAACGTCGAGCCGGACACGCGGGACGGGCAGGTCCAGGCCCTCGATGCGCTTCGTGCGGAACTCGAGGCCAAAGGTGTTTCGGTCCAGGAAGGTTCGTGGGGCTACCGTCTCCTGGTGGTCGATGATCCCGACGGCAATCAGCTCTTCTTCAACTATCCGAACGAGAC
>JBBSFG010000153.1:0-8833 GCA_038238965.1 Candidatus Acidiferrales bacterium
GTGCGATACCGCAATGGTGATGCCCCGCTCGCGCTCTTCCGGCGCGTTATCGATCGTGTCAAACGCGCGGAATTGCACCTTGGGATTGTGCTTCGACAGCACCTTGGTGATCGCCGCCGTCAATGTCGTCTTGCCGTGATCGATGTGACCAATGGTCCCAATGTTCACGTGCGGCTTATTACGTTCGAATTTCTCCTTCGCCATCGCTTCCTCAGCTCCTCAAATCAAATTCTGGCTACTTGCCAACAACAAAATATTTGCAACCACTCAAATTTCTTACGAACGCGTATCTCGACCCTTGTTTTTCTCGATGATTTCCTGCGAGATCGAATTCGGCGCCTCGGCATAATGCGAAAAGTGCATGGTGAAATTCGCGCGGCCCTGCGTGCGGCTGCGCAAATCGGTGGCGTACCCGAACATCTGCGCCAAGGGAACTTCCGCTCTGATCACATTGGCGCCGGCGCGATTTTCCGAGCCTTGAATCGCCGAACGCCGCGCGTTCAAATCGCCGTAAACCGCCGCCATATATTCTTCGGGAACCACCACTTCAACGCGCATGATGGGCTCTAACAACACCGGAGATGCCTTATGGCACGCTTCCTTGAACGCCATGGAGCCTGCGATTTTAAAGGCCATTTCCGAGCTGTCCACATCGTGATAGCTGCCGTCGATCAGCACTGCGGCAACGTCCACCATGGTGAAGCCGGCGAGAATCCCATTGTCCAGCGCTTCGCGAATGCCCGCTTCGATCGGCGCGATAAATTCGCGCGGAACCGAGCCGCCGATAATCTTGTCGATGAACAGGAAACGATGTTCTTTGTCGAACTTCCACTTGCCGGCCGGGCCGCCAACCACTTCCTTGGCCAGCGCGTCGAGCTCGTCGGTGGACATGTCCTTCATGTTTTCGCGGCTCGAGCTGGGGATCGGATGTAGCTCGATCTTGCAGTGCCCGTATTGCCCGCGCCCGCCGGTTTGCTTGATGTACTTGCCTTCCGCGGTGGCTTTCTTGCGAATCGTTTCGCGGTACGCCACCTGTGGCCGGCCGACGTTGGCCTGCACGTTGTATTCGCGCAGCATGCGGTCGACGATAATTTCGAGATGCAGCTCGCCCATTCCGGAAATCAACGTCTGGCCGGTATCCGGCTCGGTCGAAACGCGGAAAGTGGGATCTTCTTGCGCGAGGCGCTGCATGGCCACGCCCAGCTTGTCCTGGTCGGCCTTGGTTTTTGGTTCGATGGCTACGGAAATTACCGGAGCGGGAAAATCGATGTTTTCGAGAACCACCGGCTTGTCTTCGTCACACAACGTATCGCCGGTATTGACGCTCTTCAAACCTACGCACGCACAAATGTCACCCGCGTAGACCGTATCGATTTCTTCACGCTTGTTGGCATGCATCTGCAGCAAGCGGCTGATGCGCTCGCGCGTGGCTTTGCCAGAGTTGTAAACGTAGCTGCCGGATTTCAAAACCCCGGAGTAAACGCGAATGTAAGTCACATGGCCGACGAACGGGTCGGACATAATTTTGAAGGCCAGCGCGGAAAAAGGAGCATCATCCGAAGCCCGCCGCAATTCCACTTCTTCAGTATTCGGGTTGGTGCCTTCCAGCGGCGGCACGTCGACCGGCGAAGGGAGAAAATCAATGACCGCATCAAGCAGCGGCTGAATACCCTTATTTTTGAACGCCGAACCGGCCAGCACCGGAACGATTTTGAGCGCCAGCGTGGATTTGCGAATGGACTTGCGCATTTCCTCGACGGAGAGCGTGCCTTCGGTAAGGTACTTGTCGATCACTTCGTCGTCATGTTCTGCGACATACTCCACGACTTTGTTGCGATGCTCGTCGTAAAAAGCCTTGTCGATGGCGGAGCCTTTGAGTGCGGCAGCCACGTCGGGCCGCGAATCGACGAACGCTTTATCCCACAATTTTTCGACCGGAAACTCTTCGAACTTCGCTCCCAGAGTCTCTTCCAGCCACACCACAACCTTCTGCTCCAGAAAATCGATTATGCCGATAAAATTGTCTTCGCGGCCCAAGGGAAACTGCAACGGCACCGGATGAGCGCCCAAGCGCGCGCGAATGGTGCGCACCACATGATCGAAATCCGAGCCCATGCGGTCCATCTTGTTCACGAAGCAGATGCGCGGCACGCGGTATTTGTCGGCCTGGCGCCACACCGTTTCCGATTGCGGCTGCACGCCGGCGACAGAGTCGAACACACAGACCGCGCCGTCGAGCACGCGCAGCGAGCGTTCCACTTCAACAGTGAAGTCCACGTGGCCGGGGGTATCGATAATATTGACGCGGTATTTCTTGTCGTTGCGCGTCCAGGACGCGGTGGTCGCGGCGCTGGTGATGGTGATACCGCGCTCGCGTTCCTGCTCCATCCAGTCCATGGTGGCCGTGCCCTCATCCACCGAACCGATCTTGTAAGTCACACCGGTATAGAAGAGGATCCGCTCCGTCGACGTGGTTTTTCCGGCGTCGATGTGCGCCATAATCCCGATGTTGCGGGTGTCTTCGAGTTTGAATGCCCGGCCCATTTTCCCTTGTTCAGTCCCCTGCTTTACAGATACCTGTTTCCCCGCCCCTTGCTTCGTTGGTTCCTGTAACAACGTGTCTTTTTCCGCCACGACTCAACCCTCGTTCTTCAACCCCGGGGCACTTACCAGCGGTAATGCGCGAAGGCCTTGTTCGCTTCCGCCATGCGGTGCACATCTTCTTTTTTCTTCATCGCGCCGCCGCGGGCGTTGGAAGCATCGATCAATTCATCGGCCAGTTTGTCCACCATGGTCTTGCCGGAGCGTTCGCGCGAATACTGCAAAAGCCAGCGAATGGCCAGCGATTGCCGCCGAAATGGGTTCACTTCCACGGGAACCTGATAGTTAGCGCCGCCCACGCGTCGCGTCTTCACTTCCAGTAATGGCTTCACGTTCTCCACCGCTTTATTGAAAATTTTCAGCGCGTCGTCGTTCGTTTTCTTGGCGACCTGGTCCATCGCCCCGTAAAACGCGCGCTGCGCGGTGGATTTCTTGCCTTCCCACATCATCGAGCAGATAAATTTGTCCACCAGCGGGCTGTCATAAACCGGGTCGGTCGCTTGCGGCCGGCGGATCACTAATCCTTTGCGTGGCATTGCTGTTTATAGCTCCTTCAAAAAATTGCCGAACGTTCTTTCAAATCTCGAATTTCGCTGCAAAAATTTTGTTACTTGGTCTGTCCCGCTTTGGGGCGCTTGGCGCCGTATTTCGAGCGGCCCTGCTTGCGATTTTCTACTCCGGCGGCGTCCAGCGTGCCGCGCACGATGTGATATCGCACTCCCGGCAAATCTTTCACGCGGCCGCCGCGCACCAGAACGATGGAGTGTTCCTGCAAATTGTGGCCGACGCCGGGAATGTATGTAGTGACTTCGATGGAATTCGTCAGACGCACGCGGGCAACTTTGCGCAGTGCGGAGTTCGGTTTCTTCGGCGTTTGCGTATACACCCGAATGCATACGCCGCGCTTTTCCGGGCAGCCCATCAGCGCTGGAGACTTTGTTTTTACCTGGACCTTCTCGCGGCCCATACGTACTAGTTGCGAAAACGTCGGCACAGTCTTTCCCTCAATGGCGCGCACGATTTTCCGCGGCTCTCGCAAGGCGCGCGCAAAAATACGCGAGAGCGCAGTCCAATGCTGAAAGGTCTACTGCGAATCCGGAGATACCAGCAAGAAACTCCGTGCGCACTCCAAGAGGCGGAAAATCGCTCCTGGCTTCGATTCGGAGAGGCTTACTCGGCTTTGCGGGACTGGCGTCCCATTCCGGCCGCTCTTCTGTCCCATTCCGTCGTGCAATGTTCCGGGACTGAAGATAATTCCTTCCAACTACGACCGCCGTAGCGATCGCACCCCTCGGGAGAAACTTATCCCGACAAACCAACGAAGTATAAGGAAGAAAACGCGCCCTGTCAAATTATCTTCGAAACAGCGCGGTGGAAAACTCGCGCTTTGGCCTGATTCTTGCCTGAAGACAGCGTCCCGAAGGAGATAGCACACACTCCGGACCCCTCCGGGTGCGACACCGTCGAGATCTTAAGCCAAGCTATCCCAAGTAGCAGAATCCAAAGGCTTTTTGTGCTTACGACGCATCAATCCCGCAAACAGCAACCCGCCCGCGATCAGCAATCCCGTGGCGGGCTCAGGGGTGGCGATTACCCCGGGCGTCCACAAACCGTGATCCCCTTGAAGAAAGCCGAATTTGGTCATCGCGAAGTCGTTGAAACTGAGGTCCGTGGCTTCGAACGCCGAACCGGTAAACTGCGAGAAGAATTGAAAGCCACCATTGTCCAGGGACAGCGTCCACTGTTGAAAGGGATTCGCTCCAGTCTGCGGACTGTGGTGCACGAATCCATTCGAATTGCCCTGCGTAAGCTCGTGGGTTCCATCTGTGAAATCCCACTCCGTAGCGTTTCCCGAACTATCCAGCGTGACCGACCCGTCGAGCGCGCAATTACACCCCGTCATGGTGTTCCCGGTGTAAATCCACACGGAATCAGCCGATGCGGTTCCAACAAATACCAGCAGGCAAAAAATGGCGAGCAGAATTTTCATCGAATGAGTTCTCTTTCGGGAAAGATACGGAAGCCCCCGGTCATTTCTTGATAATCTTTAATCTTCCAAAAAGCAATGGTACTCAACAGACTTGGTACTCAGAGACTACAGTCACTGAATATGACTCGAAACTAGTTTTGATCTTCCGGAGAATGCTCTGCTTTATCTTCTGCGCCCAGATCGCCGAAGGGCCACAAGCCGAATGCTTTCAGCATGTCGAATTGGTGATGTTGGCGAAGCATCGTGGCGGTTTTCTTAGCAGGCCAGGGCTTCGCTAGTCGCTCAGCGCGGTCGGCAATCCAAAAAGCGGCCATGCCCATAATCGCGGCATCCTGTGCGAGCACCTCGGGTTTTACTGCTTCGAGAGCGTCGGCCGCGGAGTGGTGCGTGAATTTATATTCGGGGGAATCCTGATTCATGTTGATACCCGGCAAGCCCGCGAGGATGAATGGGCCGGTGTCGGTTCCAAACTCCACCTTGTCATTCACCTTCACCGACTGAATATTGGATACCGCATCCGCCAACGGCTGGAATGCCCCGATAAGATCGTCGCGGCCACCGAGTTGAAATTCCTTTACCGGCCCCTGCCCTTCGTCAAGCACCAGATCGCCGAGATGATTGGCCATTTCCGATTGATGCTGTTTGACGTAGGCGAACGAACCAAGCAGACCCTGTTCCTCGCCGGTGAACAGAACAAAGCGAATGGTGCGGCGCGGCCGTTGCCCGGAACGCAAGATGGCCTCCGCGGCGCCCAGCACGCTGGCAGATCCCATGCCGTTATCCGTGCTTCCTTCGGACAAGTCCCAGGAATCCAGATGCGCGCCGACGACGAGGATTTCCTCGGGGTGTTCGCGGCCGCGAATCTCTCCCACGGCATTCGCGCTTTGCACCGGGCCCGGACTGAAACTGTTCTGTACGTTCAGGCGCACATGAACTTTTTTTCCAGCGTCCAGAAATCGCTCCAGTTGGCCTTGGTCTTCCGCGGTGAGCGACAGAACCGGAATGGAGTATTCTGCTTCAAATCCGAGAATCCCGGTGTGCGTAAGATTCATTCCTTCGCTCTTGAATCCGCCCTGTCCGCCGAAAATTGCAAACGCGCCGCTCTTCGCCGCGAACTTCACGAAATCGCCGAATTGCGCAAAAATGGCCATGCCATCTTTTTTAGGCGCGCCTTTGGTAGTCATCAAGATTATTTTCCCCGAAAACCTGACGGGACTTTTCATTTCGTCATCCAGGTTGAAAACATTCGCGGCCACCACCTCGCCTTCCGCGCCTGCCGGTTGCGTCGAGCCCGTCCAGCCCATGGCATCGACGGTCAGCCGCCGCTGCAGCGGCTCGGTTAATGACGCTTGCGCTGTGCCGCGCGTCCACCCGCGCCAGATCTGAAAGCTTTCCGCGTGGACATTTTCCAGCCCGATGGCGCGCATTTTCGTCAGGCCCCACTCCACCGCCTTCTGCGCTTGCGGCGACCCGGTAACGCGGGCTCCCACTTCATCACTCAGTTGCGTCAAATATTGGAAGGCATGCGACTCGATCAGCCCTTCACCCGCAATTTTGACCAGTGCAGCCTTGTTCGCCTCGGTTTCCGCATCTGCCGATACGGAGCTGCGCGCTCCCAGAGTGAGCGTTACGGCCAGGGCTACACTCATCACAAAAATCCGTCGCATGATCGTTCTCCTTAATTTCAGTCTATCCGCATGCAGCCCTTCGTGCACTTCAGACGCGCGTGCTTAGAATAGTGCTCACGAACGTCGTTCGATTTTTGGCATTTTTCATGATTCCCGCTGAGGCTTTTGGCGTCGCGACGGCAAGCTTCTTCTTTACCTGCCATCCCCGCAGCACCTACACTGCGAAGTATGTTCGTGAATCGACGTTTCGCTCCTCTCGTGGTCAGCTGCGCACTGGCGGCAGCGAGCATAGTGACGGCAAAGCCGGGCGCGCGACCCCAGGAGCCCGCGAAATCCGCGGTGAAAAAACCAGGTGAACCGCGGCTTGCGCAGAGTCCAGAAAGCACGCGCGCAACCGAGGCGAACGGCAAGACTCCCGCGCAAATCGAGCTGCTTGAGACTCACATCCGTTTTGCGGCCGACGGCTCCAGCCGGAAAGAAGTCCACGCGCGCGTGCTTATAAACACCGAGCTGGGTACCAGACAATTCGCGCGCTTGAGTTTTGACTACAACCGCGCTTTCGAAGCCGTGGAAATTCCCCTGGCCCGCATTACCCATGTTGGTGGCGGCACCGCGGACATTCTGCCCAGTGCCGTGACCGACCAGCCAAATCCCGCCGTGATAGACGCCGCCGCGTACCAGGACATCCGCCGTAAGACGGTTAGAATTCTGGGGCTGCAACCGGCCGACAAACTGGAGTATCGCGTTATTACCACCACTGCTAAAGCGCCGCTTGCTCCGGATTTTTATTTGTTTCACACCTTTGCGAAGGACGCGATCGTCACCGAAGAGCGTTTCGAATTGGACCTTCCTGCTTCTCGCGCCGTTCAATTGTGCGTGAATCCTGAAACTCCCGCGATTCGAGAAGAAAAATCTGGTGATGGTGCGGAGGCTCGCGTGATTCGCCGCTGGGAGTACCGCTGGGCAAGGCCCGAAACCAAGACTTCTCCATCGGCCAGGCAGAATCCATCAGGGGAACCGGATGTGACGCTGACGACGTTCACCTCGTGGAAGCAACTTTCGGCGCGGCTTGCAGAAAACTTCTCTGCCTCGGAAAATATTGCACCGGAAGTCATCGCCAAATCCAGCGATCTAATCAAGGCTGCGAAGGATCCTGCGCAGAAAATCGAAGCCATCTATGATTTCGTGTCGCAGAAAATTGCCACTCTGGAGCTGCCGCTGGACTCCAGCGGTTTTCGAACTCGCCCGCCCGCCGAAATTCTTTCTTCCGGATACGCAACCGTTGGCGACAAATTGGTTTTGTTCGCCGCGCTGGCACGCGCGGCAAAAATACCTGCGATCATAGCGCTCGCCGGCGCGCCCGATAACGCGGAAACGCTGCTTCCCCGTCCCACCATGTTTACGCAGACGCTGCTGTGGACAGGAAAAGATGGCCCGGGATTCTGGCTGGATCCTGGCGTGGAAGTCGCCCCGTTTCGCATGATCGCCGCCAACCTGCGTGGCAAGCCGGCTCTTCTGCTGTTGCCGGATGACGGGGAAAAGGCTTCGTTATCGCGATGGCTCGCCGTGCCCGTGGAGTTGCCGTTTGGCGCGTCGCAGCATGTAAACGTGGATGCCGTACTTGCCGCTGACGGCAAGCTTACCGCCAGGGTGCATTACTCGTTGCGTGGCGACAACGAACTTCTGCTGCGCGTGGCTTTTCACCACACCGCCAAAGAGAAATGGAAAGATCTCGCGCAACTGCTTTCTATTTCCGACGGCTTTCGAGGCAAAGTCGCGAGCGTGAATGCATCCGATCCCTCTGAGACGCGCGAGCCATTCAGCGTGGATTACGAAATCGCCATGCCGAAATTTGTGGATTGGTCGAAAAAACCGGTTCGCATTCCTGCGCTGCTTCCTCAAGTTGGCTTACCGGATGCTCCCGCAACTGTGAATAAAGACTCAGCGACTTCCGCGATCGAATTGGGCACTCCCCTTGATGTGTATACTCACGCCTCGCTGCAATTACCGCCCGATACAATTGCCCACGCGCCCACGGGTACCTCGGTGGCGAGAGATTACGCCACCTTTACTTCGAAATATGGCGTGCAGGACGCAGAGCATTCCGCACACAACGTCACGGTAACTGCGTCGCGGCATATCCAGTTCTTATTGCGCGAAATACCCGCCGCGAGAGTTACGGATTACAAAGCGTTCATGCACGCGGTGCAAAACGACGAGGCGCAGGATTTTGTTCTGGAACGCCCGGTAGCCGGCGACGACCAGGCGAAGCCGGGGATCAAGAAAACCGGTACGCCCCAAAAACCTTGAGTTGCTAGGTCTTGCGAAAGAAGCGCCACGCTAACGATCTATCTGAGTTTGGTTACTTAACCTGCAAAATTTCCTTCTCTTTAGCTTCTGAAAGGTCTTCCATTTTCTTGGTTTCCGCATGCGACAGCTTTTCGAGTTCGTCCAATCCGCGTTTCTTTTCGTCTTCGCTGATCTTTTTGTCTTTTTCTAGTTTCTCAACCGCTTCTTTCAGATCGCGGCGGACATTGCGCAGCGCGGTGCGATGATTTTCGAGAACCTTGTGTAGTTGCTTCACCATGTCTTTGCGCCGTTCTTCGGTCAACGA
>JBBSFG010000154.1:0-8811 GCA_038238965.1 Candidatus Acidiferrales bacterium
GTGCAACAGTGGAATGAGTTTCCGGCCTAAATTTTGTAACTTGGCGAACCAAAATTCAAAAACGATGAGCGCTCCAGGGATAACTTTGGGCCGTCCCACATTAGAACCCCCGCCCTGCAAAAACCATAGGGTGGGGCACCCTTTCGTGTTTGATTACCTTTGGCAGTTGGAGGGACATTTATTTTGGCGACCAGTTGGGAGATTCGTTGTGGCCGTTGGTGGTGAGCTGGTGCGGTTGAGAGCCGTCGGCGAGCATGGACCAGATCTGGCGCGATCCGCCGCGGGTGGATTCGAATACGATGTGGCGGCCGTCGGGCGCCCAACTGGGGCGTTCGTTGCGGCCGGAGTCGCGAGTGATTTCGACGAGTTGGCGAGTGGCGGCTTCCATAACGTAGATGTCGTAGTTGCCGCTGGGACGCCGCCAACTGAAGGCGAGCATTTGTCCGTTAGGCGCCCACGCGGGGTCGATGACGTAGCCCATATCGGGGAGATCGTACCTGGCGACACTGGTGCCGTCGGAATTCATGGAATAGATCTGGGGAACGCCGCCGCGATCGCTGACGAAGGCGACGGTCTGGCCGGTCTTGGGATTGAAGGTGGCGGACATATCGGCGCCGTTGGAAGTGGTGAGACGCTTGGGATGGCTGCCGCTGGCATCAACGACGTATAAGTCGGGGCTGCCCTGCATGGAAGAAGAGAATATGATTTGAGAGCCGTCGGGCGACCACGCTGGAGTGGTGTTGGTGCCGCGGAAATGAGGGAAAGAGACGAGCTTGCCGGTGTCCATGGAATACATACAAATTTGCGCGCTGGTGACGCGATTCATGGGCTGGAAGCAGGTGAAGGCGATGCGCGAAGCGTCGGGAGACCATCGTGGGGTAAGAGAGATGGAACGCAGTTTGGTGAGCTGATGCTGGTTGGCGCCGTCGTAATCCATGGCCCAGATTTCCTTGGTGCCACCACGGGAACTGACGAAGGCAATTTGCGTACCGGCGATGCCGGGCAGGCCGCCGCTGAGTTTGCTGATGATTTCGTTGGCGAACTGGTGAGCGAACCTGCGAACCTGGACGTCGGTGGGCGTGCCGCGATACACCTTGGCGACGACCGGCTGAGCAGAAGGGTTGCGAACGTCGAACAACCAAGCCTCGATGGCGACTTCGGGCGCAGACTCGTTGAGATTGCCGAACGCCACAAGATTGGCGTTAGCAGGCGCGTCGGTCCAAGAAATGTTGCGCAACTCGGACGGTTGAGAAGGCGGTTGCGGCGGATAAAAACTGGGACTGACGAAATCCAGGATGCCGCTGAACTGGAGATCGTCGCGGACGACCTGGGTGAACAAAGCGGAATGATTTTTGGCGGTGTCGGCGCGTGGAGCGAAATCGGCCACAGCGACGCGCGGCTTTTCCACGCCGAGGCCGGTGCCGGTGCGGAACCACTCCTGTGCGGAAGTGATGAACGGTGCGGATAGGAACAACGCGAAAAGTACAGCTATGTGACGGAACCGCTTGAACGAACTTAACACCTTCACCCCCGATGGCCATGCGCGCGAGCGCGATGGAGAAATCCGTATTACTTGGTCATGGATAAATCGAAATCAAAGGTCACGTTCACGTAAGAGCCTGAATAATCGCTGGGCAGCGGCGGCATGGGCACCGACCCCAATAATGCGCGCTGCGCGGAATTGTCCATAGAAAGATTATTGCTGGCTTGCTCCAGACGGACATTTTTGACGGAGCCGTCGCGATAAATCGTGAAGGTCATAATTGCGTGAGCGCGGCGCGCGGAACGCACAGCGGGGTCGATTGTAAACTGATCCCAATTGCCGTTGATCTTGCGGCGAACGGCTTCGATATACCAGCCGTAACGGGTGGTGAAGTCTCCGCCACCCTGGCCCTGCACGGCGACGCCCGGTGAAGCAGCGCCGGGAGTGTTGTTATAACCGGTACGGAGATTGGGATTGCCGCCCTTGCCGTAGTTGACGGCGTTGTTGGGAGTGGGACGTTTGTCGACAAAAACCTTGGAGGCGTGGGACGGCGGCTTGGGCGGATGGGCGTCTTTGAATTCCGGGATTTTTAATTCTTCCTTGGGCGGCTCAGGGATGTCTGGCGGCTTGGGCTCTTCCTTATATAGGCCCTTGGTGGGGTCGATGGCCTTGCTTTCGGTGGTGAAGTCGGGCTTGGGCATGGGAATGCCGGCGCTGCTGACCAAGGTGACTTTTACATCGTTGCCTTCGCTGCCGCCTACACCGCCCCAGGAATTGCCGCGATATTGGTAGTAGGCGGAAACGCCGATGGCTAGAGCGAGCGCGCCATGAAGGAAGGCGGAGTAGACGAGGAACTTCCGGAGAGTGATTTCGTCCGAGTTGGCGATGGCGACGTTCATCTATGCCGTTTGAATGTTCATTTATTTGGTGCGCGGCCGATCGGTTATGGGTTCGGTGACAATGCTGATGTTGTTGACGCCGGAAACGCGCAAGGCGTCCACGACAGAAGCGAACGCGCCGAAGGGAACGGTCTCATCGCAACGGAGAAAAACGGCGTCCTGCGGATCCTTCTGTTGGGCCTTCACTTTGGCCCCGAGCTCGTGGACATTTACGGGAGTGTTTCCGAGATAGATCAATTGCTGCTTATCCAGCGAGACGACGATGCGTTGCTCAGAACTTTCTTTTACGGCGTGAGTTTTGGGGACGTTGAGTTCGATGCCGGACTGCAGGATCGGAGCGGTGATCATGAAAATGATCAAAAGGACCAACACCACGTCCACGAAAGGGACCATGTTGATCTCGGAGAGCGAGGATTGGGTGTTTTTTGAGATGGAAGCCATGGTCGTTCAGTTTTTCTGCGAGCCGCGGTATGGGCGGCCGCGCTTGAAAATCTAGGTGAACGTTTTTTCAATTTGCGCGGCGACTTCGAGAGTAAAGGTGTCGAGACGCTGCGCAAGGTTGCGAATGTTCTGCAAGAACTGATTATAAAAGATAACGGCTGGGATAGCAGTGACCAGGCCAGCGGCAGTGGTGAATAGCGCTTCGGAAATGCCGGGAGCGACGGCGCGAAGACTGGCGGCGCCAGCTGCACCGAGTCCTGAGAAGGCGTCGATGATGCCCCATACGGTGCCGAACAAGCCGATGAAGGGGGAGACGGAACCGGTAGTGGCGAGCCAGGACATGCCTTTTTCGGCGCGGCGAACTTCTTCGGCGGCAGCCAATTGCATATTTACCGTGACGGCCTGAAGGCTTTTTAGTTTGCCGCCGGGATTGGGATAACCGGTGCTAGCGCCGACCTGACTTTGGAGTTCACGGTAGCCGAAAGCGTAGACGGTGGCGAACGGGGAACCGGCGGATGCCAAGGCTTGGGGGTTGGCGACTCCATGAGTGGCGCGGAAGATGCGGAGAAACTGGTCGCCTTCGCGTTTGACGCGGCCGAAGAAACCGAGTTTCTGAAAGATCATGGCCCACGAGACGATGGAGAAGACGAGGAGGAGGGCGAGGACTCCGCGGGCGACCCATCCGGTTTGTTCGAGGATGCTGCCGAGATCGGTCACGATGACCGTGGTGAACAGAAAAATGGTTTTACCCCTCAGTTACAGCGAATTTTGATGACTTAAGAACCGTAGCATACGCATGGAGGGGAAGCAACGAGAGGTGGAGTGAGGGATTCTTGGGGGGAAATGGAAGAATTTGGTCGGGTTGTTGGCAACCGTGGAGAAAACGGAATTCTGGGTGGCTGACGCGACCAATCGAAGAGAGGTTCCTCCACTTCGCAGGCCGACTGCTTCGCCCTTCACCTGCTACCGCAGGGCTCAGGGTAAACAGGAGCGAAGCAGAAGAAAATGCGTCGGCCCGCTCCGGTCGGAATGACAGGTCTGGGTGCGTTGGGTGGGATGGTTGCGACAATCGTGTGGCGATGCAAGGCACTCTGCGCGAAGCGCGGTGTGCGCTATGGTAGACTGCGAATTCAATATGAATCGAGCGTTTGATATCGGCGTGGAGTCGCTGGGCGGGAGTGGCGGTGATGGTGTTGTTGGTGGTGGGGGTGGATTTTTGCCTGGTACATTACCAACTTCCCCACACGAAAAACCGTCGTGTGGGGCTCCCGATCTTGAAGTTGGATTGAGCGCCGTTGCGGGCGACGCGGGCGGGGCTTTTACTTCACTATCTAAACTTTCCAGTGCGGAAATTTCCAAAGATGGCGGCGTGTATGGGACGTTTTATCTGGAGACGTTTGGGTGCCAGATGAACGATCACGATTCGGAGAAGGTGGCGGGGTTGTTGCTGTCGCGCGGGTATACGCAGGTGGAAACTCCGGAAGCAGCGCGGATGATTTTGTACAACACCTGCAGCATTCGAGAGAAGGCGGCGCAGAAAGTGTTTTCGCGGCTGGGAGAATATCGCGAGCGGGGCGAGGGCAAGATTATCGGGGTGCTGGGTTGTGTGGCGCAGCAGGAGGGTGAGGGGATTTTCAAGCGGGCGCCGTGGGTTAGCCTGGTGTGCGGGTCGGCCAGCTACCGGAAATTGCCGGAGATGTTGGACGAATTGGAAGCGGGGAACAAGCGGGTCACGGGACTGGCTAACGATACGGATGAGACCTTTGAGACGCCGGTGACGCGTCGGGATAATCCCTGGCGGGCATATTTGACGATTATTGAAGGATGCGACAAGGCGTGCGCTTATTGCGTGGTGCCGCATACGCGGGGGCCGGAACGCAGCCGCGGAAGCGAATCGATTTTGCGGGAAGTGCGACAACTGTCGGAGTTGGGATACTCCGAAGTGCAATTGCTGGGGCAGACGGTGAATTCGTATGCGGACCCGACGGCGCGGCGCATGAAATTTTCGGAATTGCTGCTGGAAGTCGCGGGGGTAGCGGGCGTCCGACGAGTGAGATTTACGACTTCGCATCCGCGGGATTTTGGCGCGGATATTGTGGAAGCGATCGATCGCGAGCCGAAATTGTGCGACCACATTCATTTGCCGGTGCAGTCGGGGTCGTCGCGAGTTCTGCGGGCCATGGCGCGGACTTATACGCGCGAGGAATATCTGGAGAAGATTGCGCTGATTCGCGGGGCGAAGCGGGCAATCAGTATTACGACCGATGTTATTGTGGGCTTTCCGGGGGAGACGGATGCGGATTTTGACGAGACGCTGAGCATGTTGGATGCGGCGCAGTACGACGGAGTTTTTGGATTTAAGTATTCGCCGCGGCCGAATACGCCTTCGCTGAAGCTGAACGATCCGATTCCGGAAGAGGTGAAGGGAAAGCGGCTGGCGATGATCCAGGAGCGGCAGCGGGTGATTCAGACGGCGCGGAATCTGGCGATGGTGGGGCAAGAGTTGGAAGTTTTTGTGAGCAACAAATCGCGGCGGGAGAAGCAGTGGTCGGGGCATACTACTTCGAACCGGGTGATTAGTTTTTCTTCCAATGGGCGGGAACTTTTGGGAAGCTACCTGCGCGCGAAGGTGACGGATAGCGGGACGGGGAGTTTGACGGGCATACATGTGGAGTGAGGTTTCTGGGATCTGGGGGCCAACGTGGAAGTAGAGATGAAGATTCGTGGGCTGATGATGGATCCCGTGACGAACATGCCGATCGTGGTGTTGAAGGATGTGGGCGGGCAGGCGATTCTGCCGATCTGGGTGGGCGTGTATGAGGCGAATGCGATTGCGCTGGAGATTGAGAAGGTGCAGACGCCGCGTCCCATGACGCATGATCTGCTGAAAAATGTTTTGCTCGGGTTGGAAGTGCGGGTGCAGAAAATTATTGTGAGCGAGTTGAAGGACGATACTTTTTACGCGCTGATTTGCGTGGAGCGCGACGGCGAGATGATGACGATTGATGCGCGGCCGAGCGATGCGCTGGCGCTCGCGTTGCGGATGGATTGTCCGATATTTGTGAACGACCAGGTGCTGAAGAATTCGAAGGTGTCCAGCGCGATCAATGAGCGGACGACCAATGAGCAGTTGCGGTCGTGGCTGGAAGGTTTGTCGGATGATGATTTGGGTAGATATAAGATGTAGGTTGGCGATTTAGTGCGTCTACGTGGCGAGATTTTCCTTTGGCTTTCCTCAAATTACCATTCCCGAAAAACATCGACCATCGCTTGGATTGTGGCTTTGCTGAAAACAGCAGATTCCTCACCCGCCTGGAAAAACGGCGGGATTCGGAATGACGCGTTTGTGCGAGGGTCGATGTTTGTTGAGTTTTTCGCTTGATGGGGGGGGAAGGCCGCACCCTTTGAAAGGCGCAAAGGATGCGGCGCTCGCTCCTCGTTTCTCTTTCTCGCGCTGAGTAAACTAAGACACAGCGAGGCGGCGGGTCATGCGGCGCCAGGTGGCGAGCAGGACGATGCCGATGAGGATGAGGGCGAGGCTGAGGCCGGACCAGAGGCCGAAGGCGCCCCAGCCGAGGTGGAAGCAGAGCCAGTAGCCGAGCGGTAAGCCAATAATCCAGTAGGCAACGAGATGACAGAGCATGGGGGTGCGTGTGTCGCCCGCTCCGCGGAGCGCGCCGGTGGCTACGGTTTGAATACCGTCGAAGAGTTGGAAAGCGGCGCCGGCAGCGAGGAGATAGGTGGTGGCGCGGATGACGTCTTCGGCGGGCGTATACATGCGGGCGATGGCGCGCGGGAAAATGAGCAGCGCGGCGCCCGCGCAGGTCATGAACGCGGCGCCGAGAAAAATGGCAGTCGCTCCGGCGTCGCCCGCGGCGCGCGGATCTTTGCGGCCGATGGCCTGGCCGACGCGGACGGCGGCGGCGGAAGAAATTCCGAGCGGAACCATGTAGGTTAGGGCCACGGTGTTGAGCGCGATCTGGTGGCTGGCGAGGGGCACGGGGCCCAGCCGGGCAATTAACGCGGTGACCATGGCGAAGACTCCGCTCTCAAGTGTGAATTGTATGGCAGCGGGATATCCCAGGGTGATCAGGCGGCGGATGCGCGGGAGATCAATGTCCACGGGAGTCTTGAGTAAATCGGTGCGGTGGCGGCGGTCGTACCAGAGAAGATACACGATCAACACGGCAGCCATGTAGGCGCGCGCGATGGCCGTGGACCAGCCGGAACCGACCGCGCCCATGGCCGGGGCTCCCCAATGGCCGTAAACGAGCACCCAATTGCCGACGGCGTTGACGATGTTGGCGGAGACGAGCGCGAAGGCCACGATGCGGACCATGTTCATGGCCTGGAGACAGCGGCGGATGGCGAAATAAAGAAGCAGGGGAAAGAGTCCGACGGCGAGCGCCTTGGTGTACGGAATGGCGAGAACCAAGATGGCCGGATCGATTTGCAGGGCGCGAAAGAGTCGCGGCAAGAGCCAAACAGCAGCGGTCAAGGGCGGCGTGAGAGCGATGCTCAAATAAATACTGTTGAGCAACGAGCGGTGGCAGTCCTCGCGTTGACCAGCGCCGAAGGCCTGGGAGACGAGAGTATCGAGACCCATCAGCAAACCACCACCGAAAAGCGCGAGGACGATGAAAATGTTTGAGCCGAGGCTAACTGCGCCCATGGCGGTGGCGCTGTCTGGCAAGTGGCCGACCATAACGGTGTCGACGATGGCCATGCTCATCCAGCCGAGTTCGGCGAGGACGAGCGGCAAGGCGAGCCGCAAGGTGGGAGGAAATTCCCGGCGAAGGATTTTCAGGCGGATCATTGTCTGCGGCGAATCATTGTTTGCGGCGAAGCATGGACGGTTGGGGATGAGTGTAAGCGGAGGTTGGGCGAGGCGCAAACGATTGCGTGCGTGGGCTGGATCAAATTTGCCGGATAGATTTCTCGCGCGGTACGATTTTTATTTTTTTACGGGCGATAGATCCATGTTTCGGTGGAGGCGCGGTCGCTATTGGGGTAGCCGCCGGTGATGAGGACGCTACCGTCTGACAGTTTTGTTTCGGTCATGTAGTGGCGGGGCTCGGACATTTGTCCGGCCGCGACGATAAATTTTTGGGTCTTCGGATCGTATACCTCGACCGTTGTGCTTCCACCGGCTATCAATAGCCGTCCCGACGCGAGCTGTACGGCTTCATCGGGAAGCTTGAAGCGGCTGTCGTGCAACGGGGACGTGGCAGTGAAGGCGCGAGTACGGGGATCGTAAATTTCGGCGCTGTTCAGAGCGCCGGTCCAGTCGCGGTCGTCGGAACCGCCGGCAAGAAGTACGCGGCCATCGGGAAGCAGCCCGGCAGAGTGCTTGTAGCGGGCGGTGAGCATGCTGCCGGTGATGACGAATTGATTTGTGACGGGATCAAAAATTTCGGCGGCAGCGGTGACGGTTGCGCCGCGTCCCCCGGCGATCAGGACACGGCCGTCGGGAAGCAAGGTGGTGGTATGCGCGATGCGGGGAAAATGCATGGGGCCGAGCGGCTCGAAGCGCGAATCGGCGGAGCGGAAGATTTCAGCGGTGGCGACACCTCCGGGAGCGTCATGATCAGCGCCGCCAGTGATAAGGACGTCTCCGGTGGCGAGCAAAGTGGCGTTTGGGCGGCCGCGCCGAGCGGTCATTTTTGAGAGAGGCTGAAATTTACCGGTCGTGGGATCGTAGAGTTCAGCGGAGTCGGTGCAATCGTGGCCGACCCAGCCTCCCGCGACAAGGACCTTGCCGGTGGGTAACAACACGGCGACGTTGCCGACCCGCGCGACGGCCATCGAACCGGTCGGCTGAAACCTACCGGTGGCCGGATCGTATAGCTCGGCGGAACGATAAAAATCCTGATTGCGTCGCATGCCGCCGGCGATGAGCACCTTTCCGTTTGGCAATAGCGTAGCGGAATGGCCGGAACGGGGTTCGAGCATGGGTGTTGCGGGAGCTATCGAGCCGGCTGGCGAAAC
>JBBSFG010000155.1:0-8800 GCA_038238965.1 Candidatus Acidiferrales bacterium
GAGCGGGCGTCGTACAATGGCAGTATAGAAGCTTCCCAAGCTTCGGACACGGGTTCGATTCCCGTCGCCCGCTCCAGAAACTTTTTGGCCAAATTTCGCCGTACAGGTCAACGGCTGACGCGTTTTTCTTGGCCGCGCAGCCGCGCCCGCGGAACATCGCTCCATCCTCAAATTGACACCTTTTTTCTGCGGATGCTATTGTCGTTACACGCGCCGAGGTAGCTCAGTGGTAGAGCAGCCGATTCGTAATCGGCAGGTCGCGAGTTCAACTCTCGCCCTCGGCTCCATCTTTTTTATTTTGAATTGCTACTGCTCTTAAAGGCAGGAACCACTCACACCACAGCCGCTTGCCCCGCAAACGTCGACGCGCCCGCTCCAGAAATCTGCACCAATCCCAGAATTGTTTGCGCCCCGCGCGCCTTCATCCCTGCCGTCACCACCCCGGTTCGCACAAACGACTTTTCGCAATCCTGGCTCGAAGGCCCGCGCATGTTGCCTTCCATGTACGCCAGTCCCGGGCACCGCGTGCAGCTTCCCCCGTGCGAGCAGGTCGAGCACGTCGGCAGGTCGCCCAGCGTAATCGACCGCACTTCATTCATCTCCGGCGAATGTTTCCAGATGTCCAGGAACTTGCTCTTACGCACATTTCCCGTCGGCAGCGGAAACTGCACGCAGGGGTAAACGTCCCCGTAGGGCGACACGTAGCACGCCGTGTGCCCCGCGCTGCAGGGCAGCGTCTCCATCGCGTCCTCGTGCGCCAGCGGCCCTGTCGGCGGGGCGCAAAATTCCGTCGCGTCCCCCACCAATCCCTCGTCCTCGAACACTTCACGAAGCGCTTTGGCATCCACATTCAATTCCAACACTCCGCGGTCCCCGTCCATCATGGGAGTCACCGTGGGGTCCAGGTGAAAAATCGCATCCGTCTCGCGCGCCAGTTCCCGCACGCCATGATAATCCGCGGCATTCTGCTTCATCAGCACATCGGCAAAAAACACCCGCACTCCATGTTTGCGCAGCAGCTTCGCCGCTTCCACCGAGCGTTTCAGCGACCCCGGCAGCTTGGTAATCGCGTCGTGTACCTCGGGTCGGTGCGAATAAATACTGATCTGCACGGAGTCTATGGCCGCGCGCGCCAGCCGCTCCGCCTGTTCTTCGCGAATCATCACTCCGTTGGTCTTCAGCTTCACGCAGAACATCAGCTTGCGCGCGTATTCCAGAATTTCAAAAAAATCCCGCCGCATCAGGATTTCGCCGCCGCTAATGGTTAGAAAGAAAACTCCCGCTGCCGCCATCTGCTCCAGCAAATCCAGAATCTCCGCGGTATTCATCTCCCCGTGGTCGTCGTGGTCCAGGTAGCAGTGGATGCACCGTTCGTTGCAGCGGTACGTCAGGTCCAGCTGTACGCTGATGGGCACACCCAGCCGCTGCGCTTTCTCGCCCAGGTGCTGCATCAGCGATGGCGGTGCTGCGGCAAATGTTTCCGAGCTCAAACAGCCTCCCCAATCGGCGAATCGGACACCATCAGGATACCGTGTTGCGCCAGGTTATTCACCAGTTCTTCGGCGTCGCGCATGGCTTCTTCGGTTTCTACGGCGAAATCCGCGCACACCCGCTGCTCCACGATCTGCTCCAGGGGCGTCACCCCATCGGCCGCGTTCCAGATCGCCGAAGCCGTCTCGTTCAGGGTAAACAGTGAAGAGTCCAGCGCCGACATGATCATCGTCTCGTCGCCCAGCGTTCGCGCCGCCACCGTGCGGCTGCGCTTCACGTAGCGTTGTTTGCGTTCGCCCTGTTCGCTCATTGCTTCGTTCATCGGCTCGCTCATTCGATCAACTCCCACACCCGCTCATCCGGCATAAATGTCAGCCGCTTCACCGGCACGCGCTGCACAAAATCCAGCGCAGCCCGGAATACCCGGTTCACCAGCTCCGCATCGTGCGCAAAGAACAGTATATTCCTCAGCAGCGCCCGCGCCGCTTCCGATGGCGAAGCAATCTCCGTAATGCGATTTTCCGGCCCCTGCGCCAGCAGGAACAGCGTATCGATTGGCGCCTGTACGTTTGCCCCCGGCTCTGCCAGTTCGCCCGCAAATGGAGTCCCGTACGCCACGTACCCCTCGCCTGCGCGCCGTACGTACGAAATCTCGTCCGTCAGCAGCGTCGCATCCCCAGGCGCCAGCCGCGAAATCGTCGTTTTCCCAGCGCCCGACACGCCCGAGAATAGAAACGCCTTGCCGTTGCGAATCGCGCTGGCCGCATGCACCAAAAAACCGCCGCCGTTTCTTGCCAGCGCCAGCGTGTGCACGATGCGCAACACGCAATCCACGGAATAGGGGTTCATCGACTGACGGATGCGCCCGCGCCGCTCAGCCGGATTCCATTCCGCGCAAAAATCCCCGCGCGTCAAGTTCCACATCTCACCTTCGCGCCACACCCGCACGTCTTCGTCCGGATCCATCTCCGCGTCGCGGTCAGCCATCCCCACCGAATCAATCTCCGTAGGCCGCTCTGGCAGCAGCTCAATGTCGAAATCACACTCGGCGTCGTCGCCCGAGCCCGGAAAGCCTGCGTACCGGTCCTCCACCATGCGCAGAAACGCTTCGTCCGGCACGTGCAGTCGAACCGTCATCCCGCCAATGCCGATGTCGGCGGTCAGCCGCTCAGCCGTAGCTGTCATCGAACCGCCGTTGAGCCGGAAGCAAGAATTTTCAGTTGGGTCGGGCTGAGGAGCGAGTAAACACGAAGCCACACACTCACAGCAAAGTCGGATCGACGAAGCACCGCAGCCGTCCACCGCGACACAAAGGAAGGACGCGGCGCGGGAGCAAATACCTTTCCGTTGCGGTCAATGAAAACGACAACACCTAGAAGATTTTCTGCAGTTACTGGCGGATCGGGAGAGAAGTGAGTGTCCCCTTGAGTGATCAGAAGTGCCGGGCTTTTTAAAACCACTCTGTGCACTGCCATTCGGTCGTAGCAGAAAAAAAACGCAATTTCACCCTGTCGCACTTCGTGGAGTTCACGTCGATGAACTACGAGGATATCTCCCGGTCGGATCACCGGAAGCATACTGGAGCCGCTGGCACGAAATCGAAGCCTGCCCGAATCAAGAATCACAGACCTCGCCAGGCTCTTCTCAGCCAGTATTCGGAGGTTGGTCATAGCGCCCTCAAGCGGCCGCTACGAATTCTTGCGGTTCGATTTGCACTGAGCCGTCGAACCGTTGATCTTGCCGCACGTCAGCGCCGACGTTTCAAAGACGTCCTCACGTCGAAACTCCGGCTTCGCGTAAAGCTTCTTCGATTGCTCGGGTCGAATCCGAGGGGCCAAATTGTTGGCGCTACTCTTCACGGTTAACCTCATTGAAATGCAACTTTAGTTCTACCTCGTATGAGGCCGAGCTTTTCATTGTTTAGTTCAACCCAGTTTGTGTCAATTGAAATCCACAGGTTCCCCAGCTAGCCGTATGGCCCGCTTGCGATGTTACGGTAGTCGCGAGGCTGTCCGAATAAGTGATCGTAGTGGCGCCTATGCCAGATACGACAAAAGTGCCATTGTAGGAAGCCGCTGTCGAAGTAAAACCCGAAACCACAATGGTGTTTCCAATAGCAAAATTGTGAGGCCCTCCGGCGGTGACGGTCAAGGTTACAACTCCTGCGGCCGTGTTAGCCCCACTAACCGTAAAGGACTTGCAACTTCCAGCCGTCCCGCCGATTGGAGCTGTAATGTTACCTGCAGCCTGGGCCGAAAAGTAGATGTTCGCAAGGCTGGAGGTGGCGGAGGCATTGTCAACGACGATGCCACTCGTGCCCCCCAACGCAGGTGGAACCGTATCCTGCGTGATCCCGGCAGGTGCAGGCAGAGTACCGGCGGCCACCACCGTCGTACTGTTCACCGTTCCGTCGGTGCTGCCCATGCCCCAGAAAATTTTTTGAGTGCTATTACTTGTAAAGTAAGTCATCGGCGAACATTGATCCGCCGCTACGGCGTTGGAGGGCGCAACTGAGTCGGTTGGAGTGCTGCTAAGGGCACCGGTACTAGGGTCGAAAGTGAAACTGTAAATTGTCGGCGGCAACACGGCGTTACTCGGACCGCCATTATTGACCGAGGTTGTGCCGCACACGTAAATGTTTCCAGCTGTAAAGTTGTAAGACGCGTCATCCAGCGCGGGTGCGTGCAACTTAGTGAGGGAGCAGGTAATGTGTCCATTACCGATAGTTCTAGTGGCCAGCAACGAGAATGTAGTCCCCGGCCCTACTGCGGCCTCGACGAGGCCGGAGTGCTGTCCGTCGACATTGTTACAGTCAGTTGTCACAAAAGCGTCTGTTGTCGAACCTCCCACAAGCACGGGCGCATCGACGATGATCCCAACCGTTGTGCTCGCCCCAGTTCCGGCCTGTAATGCAGTGTTGAGAGCCGTGCCGTCTGCTACTTTCTGCGCGTAGAGCTTACCGTTGTCGGAACCCACGACGACGACGTCGTGAAGCTGGTCCAGAACCGGTCCGGTCAGTTTTCCCGCTAACGTCGTAACCCATACTTGAGCGGGCGTCCCCCCACCGAAAATGGGAGAAATCTTGTACAGCTTTCCACTGTCATCGCCCACGTACGCCGAGTCACTCGCGAAGTCGATGTAGGGGGACGAGTTGGTGTTAGTTGTGGCGGAATACTGCAATCGAACTTGGCTCCCAGTGCCGGGGACAGCGACGGGCGCCCCTGCGGCTGTGCCGTCACCGGATTTGTATTTCAGAACCACCAGCGTGGCCTTGCCTGCCTCATTGTCTACGTATGCCACTTGAAGTCCACTGTCGAAGAAAGAAATTACCGGGGATGTAGCGATGGCTCCCAGCGTCTGGTAGGAGAACAAAACGGCGGGGTTTGCCGTGCAGCCATTGGCGGTGCCGTATAGATTATTCACGGCGAAGAGAGTCGCTTGGCTCGCGCTCGGCGTTGCATTTAAAGCGAATGCTACCCAGTCGGAACAACTCGCCGGCCCTGTATAGCTGAATTTCGCGGGGCTCATGTTCTGAGCAACCGCAGCGGTACCGAGTGAAACGGCCCAGTCCACTTCCAGAGGGTCGCCCTTTTTCTTCTTCTTATTCCTTTTATCTTTTAAGCTATCAAGAAACTCATCAAGGTCAAACTTCCCCCGCACATTGGCGAGTGCCGCGTTGTGCTCTGTTACCGCTTTCTGATGCCAATACCGCGGATCCCTCTCAATTTTTCGTATTTCCTGCAAGGAGATGCCAGGACGATAGTGGACGTGCTTGTTGCTCCAATCGATCGGATAGCCCTGCACGTCCGGCCGCTGCCCCGTATGCTCATGGCGCAGATCTGTTGGCTCCGCCTGTTGAGCCAATATCGGCGAGGTCGAAAGCAACAGCACTGCAATTCCCAAAACGGAAAGTCCGCCGCAAGAGAGAGAAGAACCGCGCAGAAATCCAAGAATCGCCGCAATGTGGGTACGGTTTATTAGCGCCATTTAATCTCCAATATTTTTTGACACGGGGGGACTGGAGTCACGAGCATAACACGCCATAACTTAGTATCAAAAGGGGAAATCTAGCTGGTGTACGTGTGTTTCGAGGGCTGCACTGGGAATTTAGTCTTGCCGTTCGCCATAATCCTGTGAACTTTCTCAACTTGCATTCCCGTTTCAAACCGGCATAGCAATTCCAGGGCGCCCGCGCTTCATTGCCCCCTTTTCAGGGCCCAGGGAACGCCATCTCTCGGCAGGGTGTCATCCTCGAACCGTCAGTTTTTTAACCGATCCCCCAGGAATATCTTGACATTACAATATCTATATAGTAAACTCAGCCGTGGCCGTCGCAACTTCAACGTCGCACCATCCCGGTACCTCAGGTTCGCCGTTCGCGAATGTACCCGGGTCTTCCCGTCTTCGGAGCGCAAATTCCCCCGAGGAAACCTTCCAGCATCTAACTCTTTTCACTTCAATAAGATCTGCACTCTTGGCACTATCGAGCAACTGGCGTCGTGTGTTTTCAACAACTTCCACACTCTTGCGCCCTCTAGTGCAAATTAATCGTCCTTTGTTATCAAACACTTACACACTCTTGTGCATGACGGAAAACAATCAACTAGTGTGCTTTCATCAATTTATGAACTCTTTGGCAAAAACGTGGGGGTAGGGGGCAAACGCAACAAGAACAGACCCGGGGACCAGCCGCGACCGTATCCTCTTATGTGCTGTTAGCCTCGGTTTTGAAGGCGAGCGATGATCGTCGCTCGCGTCGGCGCCCCGGAATCAATCCGGACAGGCCGCGCCGCCGTCCATCCAGATCTTCAACTGCGCCACGGTGTCCGGACGAGAAAGCGGCGGCAGCGTCCGGCCATCTCCCGGATTCCATCCCCAGCCGACCAGATCGTCGTCCGCGATGTGATGGAAAATCTGATCGAGGTTGCGCCCGCCGTTCTGCTTGGGGTCCTTGATCTGCCTGCACAAATCGCCTGCCGAGCGTCCCACAAAAACCATTTTGTGTTCCGGCGGTGGAAGAGCCCACTTCGGATTTCCCGGTGGCATGTGCGCCCCCGGAAGATTCGCGGCCTGATGGCAGGTATCGCAATGCATCGCGGAGACGCCGTGCCCATCTTTGCCGCGCTTTACGTTTTGAATATGCACGTGGCTGTCATCGCCCTGCAGCGGCGCATCTCCCGCCGGATGGCAATTCTGGCAGCGTGGCGAAGTCAACACGCGATACACCTGCACGAACGCCGCCTGGGACGCCGCCGTATCCGGTTTCGCCGCGCCAGTCGCACGAGAAATGCCCAGCAGCAGCGTGGTGGTAGAAATAAAAATAGCCGCGAGTGCCAAAACTTCCACGCCTCGGCCCCAACGTCCGCGCGTTTCGTTTGTCTTTGGATTTTCCATGAAGGCGCTCCCGGAATTACGCGAGATCACTGTTGCGAATCGGCAGCCGGCGAATGCGCTTTCCGGTTGCCGCAAAAATTGCATTCACCAGCGCCGGCGCAACGGGAGGAACACCCGGCTCGCCCACGCCTGTGGGATTCTCCGTGCTCGGAACGAGATACACTTCGATTTCCGGCGACTCAAACATCCGCAGCATCTGGTAATCGTGGAAATTGTTCTGCTCCACGCGCCCGTCTTTCAACGTGATTTCCGTCTTCAGCGCCGCGGTCAATCCAAAAATAATGCCGCCTTCCATCTGCGCCTTAACCGTGTCGGGATTGATCACCAGGCCGCAATCGAGGGCGCAAACTACGCGGTGCAAGTGCACCCCGCCATTTTTATCCACCGACGCTTCCACCACCTGCGCGACATAGCTGTCGAAGGAAAAATGCGCAGCGATACCGCGGCCAACTCCCTCCGGCAACTTCGCTCCCCAGTTTGCTTTTTTCGCGGCGAGATCCAGCACGGCAAGCATGCGCGGCTGGTTGGCTAGTAATTTACGCCTCAGTTCGTAGGGATCTTTCCCGCCGGCATGCGCCACTTCATCAAAAAACGCCTCCACGGAAAATCCCGTGTGCGAGTGGCCCACCGAGCGCCACCACTGCACCGGAACTCCAATCTTCGGGCTGTGCAGGTCCACCTGCAGATTGGGAAAGCCATAAATGATGTCCGCCGCGCCTTCCACGGAGGTGCTGTCCACGCCATTTTTTATCGTGAACGCCTCGAACGGCGTCCCCTCCATAATCGACTGGCCGACAATCGTGTGCGTCCACAGCGTCGGATTGCCTTCCGCATCGAAGCCGGCCACGAAATGGTCGTGCCACATTGGCCGGTACCAGCCGCCCTTCAAATCGTCTTCGCGCGTCCACACTACTTTTACGGGAGCCTTGGCCGCTTTGGCAACGTGCACCGCTTCCACCACAAAATCGGAAGCAGGATTGGCGCGCCTGCCGAACCCTCCACCCAGCAGCGTGGTATGAATCTGCACTTTCTCAGGGGCGAGTCCCGCTGCTTTCGCGGCGTTGGCGCGATCCACGGTTTCAAATTGCGTGCCGGTCCATATCTCGCAACTGTCGGCCCGCAGATCGACGACGCAGTTCAGCGGCTCCATCATGGCGTGGGCCAGGTAGGGTACATCGTATTCCGCCGTAATCGTTTTCGCGGCCGATTGCAGCGCCGCGGCGGGATCTCCGGTCTTTTTGGCGATAGCCCCGGGAGTTTTACCCAGCTCGGAAAAATCACGCAGCATTTGTTCCGTAGATAACGACGCGTTCGGTCCCAAATCCCATTCGACATTTAATTTGTCGCGCCCCAGTTTGGCGGGCCAGAAGCGCTCGGCGATCACCGCGACGCCGGACGGAACTTCTTCCACCGCTTTGACACCGGGAATTTTCAACGCTTCCGCAGCATCGATTTTTCTTACCTTCCCGCCAAATACTGGCGGCCGCATCACCACGGCAGTGAGCATCCCGGGAACGTGCACATCCAATCCAAACTGCGCGGTGCCATTTGTTTTGGATGGAGTGTCCAGCCTGCGCGTGGATTTGCCTATCAGGGTAAAGTTCTTGAAGCTTTTCAGTTTTACGTCGACGGGTGGCGTCAATTGCGCCGCCGCGCTGGCCAGCGAACCGTAGGTAGCCCGTTTGCCCAACGCCCGGTTCGTAACCACGCCATCTTTCACTTCGCAGGTTTCGGGCCCGACATTCCATTGTTTCGCGGCCGCTTCGATCAACATCACGCGAGCCGTCGCCCCCATTTTGCGGTAGCGCTCCCATTCCGCGGGAGACGTCGTGCTCCCGCCGGTCATCTGAATTCCGAATACCGGATGGTTATAAACTTTATCGACTGGCGCGGCTTCGACCTTAATTTTTGACCA
>JBBSFG010000156.1:0-8727 GCA_038238965.1 Candidatus Acidiferrales bacterium
GAAACAGCACGGAAACAGCAGGTCCCTCCGCTGCGCGTTCGGGATGACAACTTTGCCTTGGCGGCTGAAGTTTAGTTTGTAGTTCGCGTTTTATTTGTACTTTGACTTTATCGACGACGGGTGAATATGACTGACAGTGCACGGAAGGCGCAGAAGGTGCGGAAGGCGGTGTTGCCGGCGGCGGGGTTGGGGACGCGGTTTTTGCCGGCGACGAAGGCGCAGCCGAAAGAGATGTTGACGGTGGTGGACAAGCCGCAGATTCAGTATGTGGTGGAAGAGTGCGTGGCTTCGGGGATTGAGCACATCATTATCGTGACGGGTAGAGGTAAGAGTTCGATTGAAGATCATTTCGATTCTTCTCCGGAGCTGGAGCGATTTCTGGAGGAGAAGGGCAAGAAAGAACAAGCCAAGCTGGTGCGGGACATCGGCGACATGGTGCAAATCAGCTACACGAGGCAGAAGGAGCCGCTGGGGCTGGGGCATGCAGTTTTAGTGGCGCGGGACCTGGTGGGAGACGAACCGTTTGCGGTGTTGCTTGGGGATGTTTTGATTCCGGGGAAAAATCCGGCGACGAGGCAATTGATTGATGTTTACGAAGCGACGGGCGTGGGCGCGATTGCGGTGGAAGAAGTCCCCAAAAGCAAGACGCACCTTTACGGGATCGTAGGGGGAGAGGCGGCGCCGGAGGGTCCTTTTGGTGCGCGGTTGCTGCGGGTGAAGGATCTGGTGGAAAAACCGAAGGCTGCGGACGCGCCTTCGAACCTGGCAGTGACGGGGCGATATGTTTTGCCGCCAGCGATATTTGATTGCCTGGCGCGAACGAAACCTGGCGCCGGCGGGGAGATTCAATTGACGGATGGGCTACGACTGCTGGCGCAGGAGGCGGGGTTGTGGGCTTACATTTACGCAGGCGTTTCGTATGACGCTGGCGACAAGCTGGGATTTTTGATCGCGACGGTGGAATTGGCGCTGCAGAATGAAGAGTTGGGAGCGGGATTTCGGGAATATTTGAAGGGATTGAAGATTTGATATTAGAGGTTGGAGGTCGAAGCTCGAAGTACCGAAAAGGCAGGACCGAAACAAAGCGAGGACGAAACAAAGCGCTAGCGGTCGCAATTGTAATTCGACTGCAGGGAGTGCTTGCGGTAATGCGCGGGGGGAAGCTAGACTTCGCGGCGAATGGGAACCGCAGGCCAGAGTTCTGGTGAGCTAGCGCCGGCGAAACTTGCGGCGAGCAGAGCGAATGTTGCCGCGAACGGAACAACACATAGCTTGAGCGGTTTCTGGGCGTTGATCGCGACGCAGTTTCAAGGGGTGTTCAGCGACAACGCGTTGAAGTGGCTGGTGAGTTTTCTGGTGCTGGAAACCGCTGCGTCCAAGGAGCAGCGGGATTTGTGGTTTGTGCTGATTGTGCCGCTGCTGTTCTCAGTTCCCTTCCTGCTATTTTCCATCCCGGGCGGATTTCTGGCGGACCGCTTCAGCAAGCGCGATGTGACCATCGCGACGAAAGCGGGCGAGGTGTTTGTGATGCTGCTGGCAACGTGGGCGCTGGCGCACGGCAGCGTGGGATGGTCGGGGGTGGCGCTTTTCCTGGCTTGTACGCAAGGGGCGATTTTTGGTCCAACGAAGTATGGGTTGCTGCCGGAATTGCTGCCGGAATCCAAACTGAGCTGGGGGAACGGGATCATTGAGTTCGGCACGCTGTTCGCGGCGATTATTGCCGCGCTGGCCGGCGGGTACCTGGCGCATTTCTTTCGCGGCAGGCAAGTTTGGTCCGGCGTGATTTTCATCGTGCTGGCGGCGATCGGGCTGCTGATCAGTTTTGGGGTTTCGCGGGTGCCGGCGGCCGACCCAACACGGAGGTTCGACTGGAATGTTGGGCGGGAATTTTTTTCGGAGCTGCGACACATGCGCAGCGACCGGATACTGCTGATGGCGGTAGTGGCCAACACGTTTTTCTGGTTTCTGGGATCGCTGCTGCTGCTGAATATCGTGCTTTATGGCGCGGACGTGCTTTTTCTGGACGAGACGAGAAGCAGCTATCTGCTGGCGGGACTGAGCCTGGGAATTGGCGTCGGGAGCCTGGCGGCGGGGTTTTTATCGGGCAAGAAAATTCAGATGGGAATGGTGTTGCCGGGCCTGGCGGGGATTTTAGCGATGGCGGTGCTGCTTTCGTGGGCGGGTATTGGGTTCACGACAGTGCTGGGAAGCCTGGTGGCGCTCGGTTTTGCGGGCGGTTTCTTTGTTGTGCCGGTGAATGCGCTGATTCAACGGCGGCCGGCTCCTTCGGAGAAAGGCCGGACGATCGCGGTGGCGAACTTGCTGTCGTTTATCGGCGTGGCGCTGCAGCCGGTGGCGCAGTTTGCGATGATCCGGCTGGGGCATCCGAATCCATCCGGGGTATTTCTTATCGCGAGCGGCATAACACTCGTAATGGGGGTGGTGTTCGTGCGCATGCGCCCGGAATTGTGGTCCGACGCGCTGGACTGGACGGGGCTGCGACGAAGGGCTACCCTATAGGCCGTTTGGCAGGGGCCCTCCCACCCAAACTTACAGTCGAGGATTTAACCTTCATGGCTAGCGTCGCCACCCTACCTGCCCGAACCCGGGTAGAACACCGCGAACTTTCCGATTCGATGGACAAAGTACGGGGAGAGCTGGAAAAGGTTCGTTCGGCTCCCGATATTGAGAACGTGCACGACTTGCGGGTGGCGCTGCGGAGGTGCCGGTCGGTCGCGACGGTATTCGAGGAGATTGATCCCGATCCGGCATGGCCGGAGATGCGGCAGACGGGAAAAAAACTGTTTCGATCGCTGGGGGCGTTGCGCGACGCGCACGTGATGGAGGAGTGGATAAAGAAGCTGGCGGCCGCGAGCGATCCCGTGCGGGTGCACATGCTGAGCAGGTTTGAGACTGAAGAGCCGGAACTGCGGAATGAGATTCTGCGGGTAGCGAGCAATTTCGACGAAACGGCCTGGAAGCAAGTGCAACGGCGATTGCGGCGGCGCGTGCGGATGATTCCCGTGGGCGGATTGGCGGCGGAGTGCCTGGCGTGGGAGCGATTTGAAGAGATCAAGCAATTGCACGCGCATGCACTGCGGAGCATGAAAGCGAAACCGTGGCATGAGCTGCGGATCGGGCTGAAGAGATTGCGCTACACGGTGGAAGCGCTGCTGCCAGTACATTACGCGGCGTGGAGTGAAAACCTGAAGCGGCTGCAGGATTTGCTGGGCGACATTCACGATCTGGATGTGCTGGCGGCAACGGTAAAAGCGCAGACGGAGTTGCCGGGCGCGGCACGGAAATCGTGGAAAGACAATCTGAAACAGGAACGTACCGCGCGAGTACAAACCTACCGGCAACTGACGCTGGGAAAAACCAGCATCGGGAACAAGTGGCGGCACGGGCTGCCGCATGGAGCGCGACTGGAAGCGGCGTCGTTCGCGCGGCTGCAGGCTGCGGCGCGGGCCGCGCAGTGGAAGCCGCGCAAGGCGGCGCGAGTGGCACGGATAGCGATTCGCATATTTGATTTGTTGCGGCGGGTGGGCGCGGCACCGATATTCGGCGAGCCGAATATGCGGCGGAACCTGAGGGCGGCGGCGCTACTGCATGCCATTGAACCAGAGGACAAGCACCCGCGGAAGGCGGCGCGGAAATTTCTGTTGGGGATGAGTGTTCCGCCGCGATGGGCGCGGGAAGATTGGGAGTTGGTGGCGTGGGCGGTGCGTTTTCATCGGGGCGCGGAGCCCGCGGTGGACAGCGGCAAGTTCGCGACACTGAGTCCACTGGAGCAAGAGCAGATTCGCGCGCTGGCCGGTGTGATTCGACTGGGGCGGGTGCTGCATAAATGCGGAGTGGAAGCGGCGAAAGGATTCAAGATTGAGAAGTCGGAGGAGGCAGTTACGTTGACGATTCCGAATCTGACGGACAACGTGGAGACTGCGGCGGAATTGGCTGCGGGGAAACATTTGCTGGAGACGGCTTTGGGGAAGGCCGTGGTGGTGCGGGCGGCGCAGGTTACGGCGAAAGTGGTGGCGTTGCCTAGTGCGCCGCGGGAAGTGTTGTATGCGGTGGCGGGGGCTTCGGATTAGATTTTGTCCTTGCGGGGATTCCCGGTAGCGATTCCAGAAAACAGCTGGTGGCTGCGCGATAGATAGGAGAGCGATTCCTCGACTGCGCGACGCGGCTCGTTCGCCCTTCGGCAGGTTCAGGGGAAACACGAGCGACGAGAAGAAAAGGCCGCGGCGCTCCGCTCGGAATGACACGTCTGGGTGCGATGGCTGAAATACTTGCTATCGATCAAAAATTATTTGGCGCGGCGGAGGAGTTTGGGGGTGGCCAGCCAGAGGAACTCGGCGCTGGGTGGGGAGATGCGTTTGAGCTTGAGGGCGGCGATGCCGGCTTTTTTCAGCGCGGTGAGGTGGTGCCTGGAGGCGAAGGCGGCGGCGATGAGTTCGTCGAGCTGCGGGGCGTGGCCGAAACAGAATACCGTGGAGGAGTGCTTGTCTTTGGCTAGTTCGCGGAAGAAGAGCGAGGGTTCGGCGCCGGCGAGCAGCAGGTCGGTTTGGCGGATTTTTGATTTTGCGTAGCTGAGGGCGTTGGCGACGATTTCGGCGGTCTGCATGGCGCGGACGTAAGGGCTGGAGAGGAACAGGTCTGGAGTGATTCCCAGGCCGGCTACGCCTTTGGCGACCTGGCGCGTTTTCTTGATGCCGTCTTCGGTGAGGTAGCGCTCGGGATCGGGCGGGCACTTGGGGTCGTCGCGATCGATGGCGATGCCGTGGCGAACGATGTAGAGATCCATTTGGGCTCCGTGGTGAGTTTGTCGTGTTGTTTACATCATACAAAACTTTCTGAATTGAGGAATGGTGTGTGCGGTTTCATTTTTTTAAAGTTGAATTTATTGTGCGGAAACCAACAGGGATGGTTGCTTGTCCAGTACCAAAATCCCCACACGAAAAATCGTCGTGTGGGGCACCCAACTGCGGAGCGGACAAGGAACAGCAGATTCCTCGCCCGACCGGGGTTGTTGGCCTTATTCGGAGGATTGGCGGAAATAGAGGCGGACGTGGAATTCTTTTTCGAAGAGGCTGGCGCTGCGAGTGGCGTCGCGGAGGTCTTCGGCGGCGTCGCCGCGGGCTTTGACCTGGAGGCCGATGGCGCCGCGCTGGAAGGAGGCATGAATATTGGTGACGCGCTGGCGGTGAGAGTGATCGAGTCCTTCAGCGATGCGCAGGATTGCGGCCAGGCGGCGGGTCATGCGTTTGTCCAAGTTGGATAAGGAAGAGTAGGCCACGTGGTGGCCGGCGGGCTCGGTTTTGCGGTTGTGATAGCGGACCAGCGCGGCAACGATAGCGCGGTCGCGGCCGGCGAGGCCAGGTATGTCGCCATTGAGGGCGAGATATTCACCGTGCTTGTGATGGCCGTGATGGCTGACGGTGTGGCCGATGTCGTGGAGGAGGGCGCCGGCTTCGAGCAGCACGCGCGATTGGGCGGGGAGGTGGTGAGCGGCCTGCAAGCGGTCGAAAAGTAGAATGCTGAGTTCGCGGACATGCTCGGCGTGGGGCTGATCGTATTCGAGGCGGCGCGCGAAGCTTCTGGTGCTGGCAATCAACTGGCGAGCGGCGGCGTTGTAGCGATGCGGCTCTTTGCGGGAGAAAGCGTCGTGAGCGATTTCCTGCAAGATGCCGTCGCGAACACCAACGGCGGGAATGGCCATGCAGCGGACATTGAGGTAGCGGCCGAGAGTGATGAAGATGATGGAGGCGATGCCCATGACATCGGCGCGGTCGCGGCGAACGCCGTAGGTCTTCATGCGCTGGCGAACGTCGCGTTTCAAAATGTCGGGCAGGCGATCGCGAAGGAGCGAGAGTTGGAGCATGGGCAAACCGTGTTCGCGCGGACCAGGAGCGATACCAGCAAGTGTTTCGGCATTGCCGCCGAGGGCGACCGCGATTTGTTCGCCAAGATTAGGGCGATTGGGCAATTTGGATTCGAGGAGGGCGCGGACATATTTGCGCACCTGCTCGGCTTGCGAAGGGCGAATGACGCCGGGAAGATTGAGCGTGGTCATCAGGCGCACGGTGCCGACGCCGAGATGCGCGCTTTGATCGACGACGCGGTCGTGAAGGATGCTGATTTCCAGGCTGCCGCCGCCGAGATCGACGATGCAGCGCGGCGGGGCTTCGGGGCCCAGCGCGGCGAAAACGGCCTGACGGCCCAGGCGGGATTCTTCCGCGGCGCTGATGACTTCAAGAGAGATGCCGGATTTTTGTTTGATCCTGCGGAGGAAAGCGTCGCGGTTGCGAGCTTCGCGAGAGGCGCTGGTAGCTACGGCTCGATATTTGGTGACGCCGAAGTCGTCCATGATTTCCTTGAAATGGCAAAAGGCTTTCACGGATTTTTTGAATAGCTTTTCGCTGAAGCGGTGGCGAAGGAAGACACCTTCGCCGAGACGAAGAGGGTAACGCTCGTCGTGGAGAGTTTCGATGTCGAGCGCGGAGTAGGCTCGCGCCACGGAGAGGCGCACGGCGTTGGAGCCGGCGTCAATGGCGGCGATGTGAACCGGATCTGACATGCGAAGAGTTTAACGCCAGAGATGGGCGAGCGCGGCGGACGGAGTGTACTTGGTGGCGCGGATGCCCAGTTGCTCACCGATGCGGTGGCGAAGTTGCTTGTTGACGGCGGAGACGCTGGCTTCGCCGTCGAGTTCGATGAAGCTGTGGCGCTTGGCCATAACTTCGAATTCGCGCTTGATCATGGTCTGGTAGCGAATGAAAGACCAGTAGAGATCGTGGGAAAGAGACATGTCGCGGCCTGCCTCCCAATAACTGATGGCCTGGGATTTTTTGAATTCGCGGCCGAAGGCGGTTTCGGGGCGGACGTTGAGCCAGAAAGTGAGATGCGGGCGGAGAGCCATGGCGTAGAGGCCGCTCATGTAATCGCGGTTGATGCCGCGGACTACGCCGCGGGCAATGAGGGTGAAAATAAAACGGTCGGCGAGGACGACGGTGCCGGAGCGCAGGGCGGGCAATATGCGGTGCTCGACCTGATCGAAAAAGTCGGTGGCGTACATGAGCGCGAGGGTGAGACGGGTGACGGCGTTTTTGGCGAGCAACTGGTCAATGTCGCGACCGACGAGATTGGAACGGCGGAGGCCGCTGGTCTGTACGGCGAAGCCTTCGGACTCCAGCCACTCCTGAAGCAAGGTGATCTGCGTGGAGCGGCCGGAGCCGTCCATGCCTTCAATGACCACGAGTGTTCCGGTGATTTCGGCGGGATCGAAACCGACGAGAGGCTCGCCGAAGAAATAGTGAGAAGCGGCTTCCTCTAGTTCCGAGGCGGTTTTGGGGGGGAGAGCGGCGATGGATGGAGCGTGATGCTCGGGAGGCTCGACCGCGGCGGGAGGTTTTTCTTTCTCGCGGTCTTTTTCGCGCTCGCGGTCTTTATCTTTGTGGGCGTCTTTATCCTGATCGGGCATGATCACTCGGCTTCCTGGATGCGTGGAGCGAAACGTTTGAGATCGATTTTGGAGGCGACAATGTCGCGCATCTGTTTTTGCAGTTTGTTCACTGGAAGAGTGCCATCGAGCACGACGAAGTTATCAGTGTCGACCATTTTGTCGTACTCCTCGAGAATGCGGGCCTGAAACAAACGGAAACTTTCGGCGCGGTCGTAGGACATGCCCAGGTCCATGCCTGCTTCATAATATTTCAGTTTGGGGCGGCCGCTGAGGATGCGGTGAACGGCGACGTCGAGTGGGGCGCGAAAATAAAAGGTGATGTCCGGGATGGGCGCGAAGCGGTAGAGATTGCGGAGCCAGCGGGCCGGGCAGCCGCGGGCGGCGTCGCGTGCGAACGCGGTGTAGATGTAGCGGTCGGCGAGCACAAGATAATCGCCCTGAAGCAGCGGCATGATCTGACGTTCACAGCGGTCGGCAAAATCGGCGGCATGGAGCAGAGAAAATGTGGTGGGCGTCAGGAGGCGGCGCTGCTTTCCACGGCGGGTGGCGGATTTCACCAGCGGCGAAGAATTCCATTCGGTGAAGTGGAGGCGATAGCCGCCAATTTCGAGCCAGCGCTTGAGGAGATAGAGCTGGGTACTTTTCCCGGAGCCGTCAGTGCCTTCGACGACGATGAGGGCGCCGGGATAGGCGCGGCTGGGAACGGGGCGGCCAGGTTGCGGCAAAGTGGATTTGATTGGTTCGACGCGCGGCTTTTGGAGTACTTCCTGATTTTCCATGAGGTTGTGTGTTCACCGCGGCCAAACGGCTCGCCGCTGTGGATAGTAGCCTTCGAATGTTACAAAAACATTACAAGATAGCGCGGTTTTGTGCAAAGACGCGCAGATCCGGCGCGCGGCTAGAAAATACTTACTTTTATGCGGAGGAATTTGGCCGGATTCTGACGAAATTCCCCGATGAGCAGGCGCAAGTCTCCGGTGAGGCCGGCGAGATTGTCGTACAGCTTGGGATCGGAGAAGAGTTTGCCCGCAGTGGTAGTGTTCTCGTTCAGTTTTTTGGAAGCGTCGGCTAGATTGGCGCTGGTGTCTCGCAATTTGTTGTACAGAGTGTCGTCGTAGACGAGCTTGCCGAGACTTCCCTTTCCGGCGCGCACATCGCCGAGCACAGCGTTGCCGTTGTTCAAAGCCTGTTTGGCTTCGTCGTAGAGCGAAGGATCGTTGAGCAGCTTGGTGATGGTGCCTTTGCCGGAGCGAACGTCGGTGACC
>JBBSFG010000157.1:0-8670 GCA_038238965.1 Candidatus Acidiferrales bacterium
AAGTTTTCTCCGGGCAGGTCAAGCCCGAGGAGTACAACAAAGCGTGGTGGGAATTGCGCCGTAAGTATCAGGGCGTTGCTCCGCCGGTGCAGCGGACGGAAGCGGATTTCGATCCGGGCGCGAAATTCCATGTGGCGGCGACTGTTCCGTACATGCGCTATTTTCTGGCCGCTATTTTGCAATTTCAGTTTCAGTGCGCATTGTGCCGGGAATCGGGATACACCGGGCCGCTGCATCGCTGCTCGATTTACGGAAACAAGGTGGCCGGCGAGCGGCTGAATAAGATGCTGCAAATGGGCGCCAGCAAACCGTGGCCGGAAGCGCTTGAAGTGTTGACCGGCGAAAAACAGATGGATGCTTCGGCGATGGCCGATTACTTTGCGCCGCTGAAGACCTGGCTGGACGAGCAGAATAAAGCGAACCATTATCCCGTTGGCTGGTAAGCAGGAGAGCGCGTGGATTTCAGCCTGACCGAAGAACAGCAGCAACTGCGACGCAGTGTGCGGGAATTTGCGGAGGGCGAAATCGCGCCGCACGTGATGGAGTGGGACGAGGCGTCACATTTTCCGATGGAGATCATGCCCAAGCTGGCCGAGATGGGCTTGCTGGGAGTGATTTTCCCCGAGGAAGCTGGCGGCGCGGGACTCGGGTACATCGACTACGCGATCGCGATTGAAGAGCTGTCGCGGGTGGACGGGTCCGTGGGCATTATCGTGGCGGCCCATACTTCGCTGTGCAGCAATCACATTTTCAAGTTCGGCAGCGAGGCGCAAAAGAAAAAATATCTGGTGCCGCTGGCGCAGGGTAAGAAAATCGGCGCATGGTCGCTGACGGAGCCAGAAGCGGGATCCGATGCGGGCGGGACGAAAACCACCGCCGTCCGCGACGGCAATCACTGGGTGCTGAACGGCGCGAAGACATTCACTACCAACGGACATTACGCGGATGTTTGCGTGGCCATGGCTGTCACTGATAAATCCAAAGGCTCGCACGGGATCAGCGCGTTCATTCTGGAAAAAGGTACGCCTGGATTTAAGCCGGGGAAAAAAGAAAACAAACTGGGGCTGCGGGCCAGCGACACTTCGGAAATTATTTTTAGGGATTGCCGGGTGCCGGCCGAGAATTTGCTGGGGCCTGAGGGTGAAGGATTCACCGGCAGCCTTAAAATTCTCGATGGCGGACGGATTTCCATCGCGGCGCTGGCGCTGGGGATGGCGCAGGGCGCTCTTGAAGCGGCGACGAAATATGCGAAGCAGCGCAAGCAATTTGGACAGGCCATTAGCGAGTTTCAGGCCATTCAGTTCAAATTAGCGGATATGGCCACCGAGGTGGAGGCCGCGCGTTTGCTGGTGTACCAGGCGGCCTGGCTGGCGGACAAGAAAGAGGTACGTTTCACGCGCGAATCCAGCATGGCGAAACTGTTTGCCAGCGAAGTCGCGGTGCGCGTGGCTAACGAGTGCGTGCAGATTCACGGCGGATACGGGTTCATTAAGGATTATCCGGCGGAGAAATTTTATCGCGACGTGAAGCTGTGCACCATCGGCGAAGGCACCAGCGAAATCCAGAAATTGGTGATTGCCCGGCAGCTTCTGGGGAAGAAATAATAGGCCGACGACACTTGCCGGATGCTACGCCGCATTTTTGCGGAAGCTCCAAAGGAAAATATGGCCGCGGCGGTTGAAAAATGGGCCGATGAAGTGCGTTCCGGCGACGTGCGGGCGTTGTCTCGCGCGATCACCGCGATCGAGAACCACGACTCCGACGCCGAGCCCCTGCTGCGAATTCTGTTTCCGCACACCGGCCGGGCTTATCTGATCGGAGTGACTGGCGCCCCTGGCACGGGGAAGAGCACTCTTGTAGACCGGTTGGCCGCGCACTACCGCAAAGAGCAGGAAGGCGTCGGGGTGATCGCCGTGGATCCCACCAGCCCGTATTCCGGCGGCGCGATTTTGGGCGATCGCATTCGCATGCAGGGGCACGCGGGAGACGCCGGTATGTTCATTCGCTCGATGGCTACGCGGGGTTTTTTGGGCGGACTGTCGCGCACCACCGCGGAGGTTGCGCTGCTTTTGGATGCAGCCGGGAAGCGGCGAATCCTGATTGAAACCGTGGGCGTGGGGCAGGATGAAATCGATATTGTGCGGCTGGCTGATTGTGTCGCGGTGGTGGTGGTACCGGGCCTGGGCGACGACATTCAAAATATGAAGGCCGGACTGATGGAGATCGCGGACATTTTTGTCGTGAACAAGAGCGATCGCGACGGTTCCGATCGCGTGGAGCAACAACTGCATGCCATGCTTTCGCTGGTGATGCCACAGCATGACTGGCATCCCCCGGTGGTGCGCACCGTGGCGTCCGAGGATCGCGGCATCGACACGCTGGCCGCGACAATCGCAAAATTCCGCGAGCATTTCGCGGCGCGGCCCGAAAGGCGGAAAAAACAAATCGAGCACTGGAAGAAACGCCTGGTCGAGCTGCTGGAATCGCGTCTGCTGGAACGCGCTCTCGATGGCGCGGCCGGGGAAGCGCAACTCGACGAACTGGCGTCGGCGGTGGCGGAGCGCCGCAAGGATCCCTTCACCGCCGTGAGTGAAATTCTGGCACGGAGCGGTCTCGGTGCCTGAGGCCAGCGACGATGCAATTCGGTGAAATCGAAGTGGTGCCCGTTCATGGAGGGAACTTTTATCTCGATGGCGGGGCGATGTTCGGCGTCGTGCCGAAAACGCTGTGGGAGAAGAAAGCTCCCGCCGACGAACGCAATCGCGTGCGGCTGGCGGCAAATTCGCTGCTGCTGCGAGCTGGAAAGAAAACCATTCTGGTAGAGACCGGGAACGGCACGAAGTGGGACGCCAAGTTGCGCAACATCTACGGCATTGGGGAAGGCGACACGTTGAAGGATTCACTGGCGCTCGCAGGAGTTGCGCCGGAAGAGATCGACCTGGTCATCAACACGCACCTGCATTTCGATCATTGCGGAGGGAACACGCGGCCGGACGGTGAGCGTGACGTGCCTGCCTTTCCCAATGCGCGCTACGTGGTGCAGCGAGCCGAACTGGAACATGCCATGAATCCCAGCGAGCGCGACCGGGCGAGTTACTTTGACGATCGGTTTGTGCCCATCACCGAAGCGGGGCGCTGGCAACTGGTGGAAGGCGACGTGGAAATTCTGCCGGGCGTTTCCGTCGTGCGCATTCCGGGGCACAACGCGGACATCCAAGCCGTGAAAATTGCGGGCGGCGGTCGGACGTTGATGTTTGTCGCGGATATGCTGCCGACGCGCCACCACCTGCCACTGGCGTGGATGCCCGGATACGACCTGTATCCCATGCAGACGCTGGAAACCAAGCGCGAGCGTATTGCGGAAATCGTGCAAAAGGGCTGGATCGTAGCGTTTGGGCACGATCCGGATTACCCAGCAGCCACGCTCCATGAACGCAATGGCAAAATAGAGTTTGAACCTGTCGATCTGGCGAAGAGCTGAATGCGCTGCTGGAGGAAATCGTAGATGGCTTTGCAAAAAAAGAAAAAACCCGGCGGCGCAGGAAGGTCGAGAATCGCGCCTCACGCGACCATCGGGATCATAGGCGGCAGCGGATTGTATGCGATGAGCGGGCTGAGCGACACACGGGAAGTTCGCATGAAGACGCCTTTCGGCGCGCCGTCCGACGCCATCGTGCTGGGCACACTGGAAGAGAAGCGGGTTGCGTTTCTGGCGCGGCACGGGCGAGGCCATAGGATTTTGCCGGGCGAAATCAATTATCGCGCCAACATTTACGGCATGAAGCTGCTGGGTGTGGAGCGCATCATTTCGGTGAGCGCGGTAGGTTCGCTGCGCGAAGATTTGCGTCCGGGAGAATTTCTGGTCCCCGACCAGTTCGTGGACCGCACGCACAAGCGTGTGTCGACTTTTTTCGGCGGCGGCCTGGTTGCGCATGTGTCGCTTGCGCACCCGACGTGCGCGCAGGTTTCCAGCGTGCTGGCGGATGCCAGTGTGCACTGCGCGGTTATGGTGCACCGGCGCGGCACGTACATCTGCATGGAGGGCCCGCAATTTTCGACGCTGGCGGAAGCCAACATGCATCGCCAGCTGCATTTCGATGTCGTCGGGATGACCAACGCGACGGAAGCGAAGCTCGCGCGCGAAGCGGAAATGTGCTACGGCTCCATCTCCATGATCACCGATTACGATTGCTGGCATCCAGAGCACGAGTCGGTTACTGTCACACAAATTATTGCTACGCTGAATCAGAATGCCGAGAACGCGCAGAACGTGCTGCGGGAAGCAGTGCGAGCCATGCCCGCGGACCGGGGCTGCAAATGCGGCGCGGCACTGCAGCATGCGCTGATTACTGATAGGAAGCTGGTGCCGGCCGCCACCAAAAAACGCCTGGCGGCCATTATCGGCAAATATATCTAGGAGAAAACTGTGTCCTTACTGGTTGTGGGTTCGGTGGCATTCGACGGCCTGGAAAGTCCTTACGGGAAAGTGGAGCGCACCGTGGGAGGAGCGGCGACGTATTTCGCGGTGGCCGCCAGCATGTTCACCCATGTAAATCTTGTGGCTATCGTGGGCGACGATTTCACTTCGCGGGACGCCGAGATTTTCAAAGGGCGGTGCATCGATACGGAAGGGCTGGAACGCGCAGCAGGCAAAAGTTTCTTTTGGGCCGGCCGGTATTCCGAAAATCTGAACGAACGCGTTACGCTGGTGACGGAGCTGAACGTGTTCGCGGACTTCAAGCCGAAATTACCGGAAAAATACCGAAAATCCAAATATGTCTTCCTGGCCAACATTGCGCCAGACCTGCAACGCGACGTGCTCCAGCAAGTCAGCAAACGGCCGAAAATAGTGGCGCTGGATACCATGAACTACTGGATTGAGCGCACCAACGATGAGTTGCGCGAAACGCTGAAGCACGTGGACATTCTGATGATTAACGACGCCGAAACCAGGCAACTTTCGAGCGAACACAATCTGCTGCGCGCGGCGAAGCATATTTTCAAGCTGGGCCCGAAGACGCTGGTGGTGAAGCGCGGGGAATATGGCGCCATGATGGTTGATAAGCGCGGAGTTTTTTGCGTTCCGGCATTCCCGTTGGAGGAACCGCACGACCCCACGGGCGCGGGCGACAGCTTTGCGGGCGGCTTCATGGGTTATCTCGCGGGCGCCGGACAGAAAACCGACGCGGCCCTGCGGCGCGCCATGGTCTACGGTTCGGTGCTGGGCAGCTTCGCGGTCGAGAAATTCGGGCTGGACCGCTTACGCTCGCTGAAACGCTCCGAGATACACGCCAGAGCACGGCACTTCGCGAAATTGACGCAATTCAAGCTGTAAAATGTAAACTTCTTTTTGGTTCCTCGAAACACGTGGGAGAGCATGCTTCCTCTCGAAAGCATAATCTTGCGCTTGCTGTGGGCTGCGTTGCTGGGCGCGGTCATTGGTGCAGAGCGCAATTTACGCCGCCGCCCGGCGGGGTTGCGCACCGGTTTGTGCGTGTCCGTGGGAGCGGCGTTTTTCACGATTCTCTCGGTGGAGATCGCGCGGCGCTCGGGCGACACCAGCACCACGCGAATCGCCTCCAACATTGTGCAGGGAATTGGATTTCTAGGTGCGGGCGTGATTCTACGCGAACGCGGCGGCGTTTCCGGCTTGACCACCGCGGCAACGATTTTTGTGGTGGCCGCGCTGGGCATGGGGGCGGGCGCGGGGATGTACCGGGCGTCGGGAGTAGCGTGCCTGCTGGTGTTAGTTGCGCTAGTGGGTTTTTTTTATGTGGAAAACTGGCTGAACCTCAAGCCCCGCTATATGTTGTTTAGGATTTCCACGGACAGCGGCGTTAATCTTGTCTCTGAAGTGCACAGCCTGTTTTCCAGTGTCGGGGTGGCTCTCGACAATTTTCAGGTGTCCATGACGGGAGAGAAAAATCTGATTCAGTTCGATGCCGACGTGAGTCATCGAAAACAGGAAAGAATTTTCACGGCGTTGACGCGCCCGGGCGTTACGTGCGAGATGCTCCCAGTGGAAAGGCAACACGAATGACGGCGCGTTCCGGCAGCGTGCCTGTGGAAGGAAAGGGCGTGGTGTCCGGCGAAGGCGTCGCCGCACGCAGGCCGCGGGCGCTTGCGCGTGACGCTGTGTTGGCGGCTTTTTCTCCCGCATCGCCGGCGGAACACGAAAAAGTTCAAGCGGGAATCGCTGAACTGGTGCGGCTGGGATTCCGCGTGAACAACGGCGCTTCGCTTACGCGCGATGGATACTTCGCGGGATCGATTGACGAACGCCAGGGCGAATTGCTTGAGGGCCTTGAGCACGATGAGATCGGCGCGCTCGTCGGAGTGCGCGGTGGATACGGCTCGAACTACCTGTTGGACGATTTGGAGATTGCCGGGGATGCGAATCCCAAGATCGTTCTGGGTTTCAGTGATCTGACCTCTTTGCAGATTTATCTATGGCAACGCTGGCGCTGGGTCACGTTCTATGGACCTATGCTGGCAGCGGGATTCGATGCCGGGGCTGGCGCAGTGCGCGGGTACGACCAGAAATCGCTGCTCGCGGCGTTGCAAAATTCCGGCAGCGGCTGGGAGCTGGCGCTGCAAGGCGAAGTGATGCAAGCGGGCGACGCGCGGGGGCGATTGCTTGGCGGCTGCCTGACGCTGGTGGAAACGAGCATTGGAACTCCATGGGAGTTGGATACTGGCGGCGCGATCCTTGCACTGGAAGATCGCGGAATGAAGCCCTGGCAAGTGGATCGCGCCTTGACGCATATGCGCCAGGCGGGAAAATTTAAAGGCGTGCGGGGAATTGTGCTAGGCGATTTTCCAGAATGCGCCGCCCCTGTTGCCGGCAGCCCGACGGTGCAGGACGTTTGCCGGCGAATTCTATCGCCGCTCGGTATTCCCGTTATCTTCGGAACGCCATTTGGACATACCGAGCGTCCCATGCTGACTCTGCCATTGGGCGTAAACGCGCGTCTGTCAGCCAAAGGGGAAGGTGCGTTGGAAATTCTGGAGCCCGCCGTGGTGTCATGACTGAATCGAAACACATTCACGTGATCGGCATCGGCGGCTCGGCCATGGCGCCGCTCGCTGGTATGCTGCGCGAGCGCGGCTTTCGTGTTACGGGATCGGATTCAGGAGTCTATCCGCCGGCCTCCACGCTGCTGGAAAGTCTGGGCATAGCATTTTTTCATTCGTTCGACGCTGCGCACCTGCAACCGGCGCCGGACCTGGTGGTGGTTGGCAATATTATTGCGCGGGGCAATCCCGAGCTCGAAGAAGTGCTCGATCAGAAGATTCCGTATCGCTCGATGCCCGAAATCCTTGAGGAAGTATTTCTGCCTGGGCATCACTCCATCGTGGTGAGTGGAACGCACGGAAAAACCACTACAACGGCCATGCTGGCGTGGATTTTCGAAACGGCGGGCCGCAAGCCGGACTTTCTGGTCGGCGGAGTGGCGGAGAATTTCGGCAAGAGTTATGGGCTTGGCGGCGGCAAGGAATTTATTCTGGAAGGCGACGAGTATGAAACGGCTTTCTGGGACCGCGGGCCGAAATTCTTTCATTATCATCCCGACGATCTGATCATCACTTCGCTGGAGTACGACCACGCGGATATTTATCCCGACTTTGAGACTTACCAACTGGCGTTTCGACGCCTGGTGAACCTGGTGCCTCGCCGGGGTCGCGCGATTGTTTGGGGAGATACCGCCGATTCCGGTCCGGCGCTGCGGCGCGCCGCGGAAAAAGCGTTATGCACCGTGGAAACGTATGGATTTTCGGAAGCCAATGACTGGATCGCGAGCGACTTAGCAATCGAAAATGAAACGGTGCGCTTTCGCGTCGCGCATCGCGGCCAGAGCTTTGGCGAGTTTGTGCTGGCCGCTACGGGCCGCCACAACGTTTTGAACGCGCTGGCGGCGATGGTGGTGGCTCAGGGAAGAGGTGTCACGGCTGGTGAGATTGCCCAGGCGCTGAAAACGTTTCGCAGCGTGAAGCGTCGAATGGACGTGAAGGGTGAATTCGGCGGCGTGCTGCTGGTTGATGATTTTGCGCATCACCCCACAGCGGTGAAGTCCACGATTGAGGCCGCGCGGGGCCGTTGGCCGGATCGCCGTATCTGGGCCATTCTCGAGCCGAGGTCCAACTCTATGCGCCGGAAGATATTTCAGGAGACGTTGCCGCAAGCGCTGGCTCTGGCCGATCGCGTTATTTTGGGCGGCGTGTTTCGTTCGCAGCAGTTGGGAGATGAAAATCGGCTCGATCCGGAATCGGTGGCGCAGAGTGTTCGTACGCTCGGGAGAGAGGCGCGTGTTTTCGGCAGCAGCGATGAGATTGCCGCCGTGCTTGCCGCTGAGTCCGAACCGGGAGATCTTCTACTGGTGATGTCCAACGGCAGCTTCGATGGCTTGTGCGATAAATTGACGAAGAAACTCGGCGACGGAGTTCGCGTGCCATCCGGGGCATCCGGCAGGTGAATTATTTATTTTTCTTCAGGCTTCGTTATTTGCCGCTGTTAGCGATTTTCTCCTGGGCCGGTTTCAGCAATCCTCTTCAGGCTACAATCCGCTATGAAGTGTCGCTGGCGCATCCCGAGCGTCACCTGTTCCACGTCACCATGACCATCCCGGACGTTCAGGACCAAGTGCTGGTGCAAATGCCGGCGTGGAACGC
>JBBSFG010000158.1:0-8668 GCA_038238965.1 Candidatus Acidiferrales bacterium
CAACTGAACTACGTCCCCGCTGAAGGGTGTTGCGCACGGATGGTGGGCACTGTCCGATTTGAACGGACGACCTTTCGGGTGTAAACCGAACGCTCTAACCGCTGAGCTAAGCGCCCTTACGTATTTCATCGTACCTGAAGCTCTCCCGACCGTCAACGAAACGCGCCGGATCGCGCGAATTTTCACCCTCGCTCGTCCCACGCCGGATTCGCGGCGGCCTCCGGGTGACGCGCCTTTCTTGCACTTTCTTTCCCCAGCCAGTAAACTCAATTTCTTCACAAGTACACAAAGGAATTCACTGACGATGCTTCTTGCGCGGGATTATGTCGGCTACATGGCCACCGAAATTGTGAAGCGGCTGATCGAGGGCGGCCAGATTGAAACCGAAGCCGCTCCTGCGGTGGCTCTGCGGCTGCGCCAGCGTATGAACGAGGAGCTCTCCGTCGAAGATCGCTTGAACGACGAAGTTCGCCAGATTCTTACCGAGCATCAGGACGAAATGCGCCGCACCGGCGTTTCGTACCAGGAGATGTACAAGAAAGTGAAGGGCCAACTGGCGCGCGATCGCAAGCTGGTGCTGCGCTGAAGCTCTTTTGGCTGCACATGTTTTCTGTAACTGCTTCGCGGGAATGCTGCCGTGGCCGCTGCAATACCCTGAGATTGATTTCGCTCTCGAACGGAGAAGTCTTTAAACGATGCGTCTAACCCGTGAAAAAATAATCCGACTGTCTCACCAGCTCACCGACGTGCTGGTGGCCAGCTCCGAAGTGGAATTTGTCGACGACCGCGACACCATCCGCCAGGCGGTGGTTAAGATTCTCACCGACACGTTACGCGAGGAAGAAAAAGCCGACCTCGAAGTTCGCAAGAAAATTACGTCTCAGAAAAAAGAGATTCTCGAAGGCAGCGAGGAATGGGACGTCCTCTACCGCAAATATTACGCCGACGAACTCCGCCGCCTGGGCATCGCCGCCGTCCCCGACGAACGCCGCCCGGAGCGCACGTATTAGTCTGCCGTCAAGTGGTTGAGCATTTCTGGAAAATAAAAAGGGGCGGCAATTGCCGTCCCTTTTTTCGTTCTGATTCGGACAAAATGTTTTATGGCGCGTCCGGCCGGCGCTTCAGCGTTGGACGGTCATCATCCGGGTTACTTGGATCCGTCTGCCCCTTCTTATCGGCCTGCTCGGTTTTGGTCCTCAGGGTAGGCTTGCCGGGAGCAGCCTGTACCTTGCGCGAAAACACGATATTGCGCAGCCGTGCTTTCACCTGGTCGAACTCCGAAGTCGTCACCACATACTCCTGCTTGGCCGGAAGAATACGCGCAATCTCTTTCTGCGTATTGGCGATGCGCTCCGGAGTCGGCGGATGGGTCGAGAAAATCTTGGGAATTGTGCCGGGCTGCCGTTTCTCATCCGCCTGGATGCGCTCAAAGAAGGTTACGTACGCATTGGGGTCGTATCCGGCTTTATACATGTACTGCAATCCCAGAAAATCCGCCTCGCGTTCCGCATCTCGCGAAAACTTCAAATAAGAGAAGGGAATCGCCAGTTGCGTCGCTTCGTAAATTCCGTAGCCCGCCCAGCCCCCCGGTCCCAGCAAAATCAGCGGGATGGTGGCCAGCTGCATGATTTCGCCCTTGGTGGCTTGCTTGGTGCCGTGCCGCGCGGTGACGTGCGAGATTTCATGAGCCATTACTCCGGCAAGCTCCGATTCTTCCTGCGCGCGCAGAATCAATCCACTGTTCACATAGAAAAATCCGCCCGGCAACGCGAACGCGTTCACCACGTCGGAGTCGATCACTTTGATTGTAAAAGGCACGCGCGCATCGGAATTGCGCACCAGGTTCTGTCCCACGCGGTTGACGTATTCCACCACTACCGGGTCGTCGATCAATTTCGAGGAACGCTCCACTTCCTGCGCCAAACCCTTGCCCAGCGCTATTTCGCGTTCCAGCGAATAAAAATTCACGCCTTTGCCAACGCCGCGGTTCCCGATGGCGTCCACGTCCTCTTTGGAATTCTTTGGCGTAACAGTATCTTTTTGCTGCACCGGCTCGTCAGCCGCCGACTTTTGCTTCGATTGCGTGGAAGATGGCGACGCCGGGGCTGTCGGCGGCGGAGGCGGCGGGACTTGCGGCTGCGGCCACTGTGCCGGGTCCTGGCTGCCCTGTTGGCTCTGCGCGGCAGCCAATGCCGGCGAAAGCGCCAGTACGCTCGCGACGACCAGAGTCACAACCTGCCGTAATCTTGATGGGACCATGTGAGATACCTCTGCCAGCTCTGTCTGAGTATACACCCCGGTCAGCGGAGCGAGCGGCTTGCGCCGTCTCAGGTACGATGACGCCCAGCGCCATAAGGTTTCCTGCCCAAATCCTCAGCCGGTGCCGGCCCGATCGTACCTCCCATCAGCGAATCAGTTGACACTCCCCGTCTCCCCACCTTACATTCGATGTCTGCCTATGAGCGTTTCGAAGATTCAGATTGGCCAGCTTTGGAAAAAAGACGGCACCGGCGACACCTACCTCGTCACCCGCCTGTATTCCGAGGCCCTCAGCACCATGGTCATTCTTCGCAAATCGGGAGCGGAAGACGAAGCGCTGATCCGCGTCAAGGCCGAGCGCACACCCACGGGGCAAAATATCCCAGGTTTTTCCCCCGCCCAGGAAGACGAGAAGTTCTAAACTCGCTCGCTTTCCGCACATCGCCACGGCGAAACCCTGAATAGTCCACTGATTTTGGCAATTACCGCGCCGTCAACACGGAACTATCTTTCCGAGCGCAGCGAGAAATCTCCCTGCCTGCCCTAGGCAGGTCTTCGATTGTTCGCGTAAGCCATCACGCCGCTAGCTCGCTTCCCGCACAACGCCGGCGTCTTAGATGGAACGAACCGCCAACTTCACCACGTCATCTACCTTTATCAACTCTTTGATGAAAAACGGCTCGCCGTATTGCACTCCGACCATCTGGCCATAGTGCCTTGCCAGGTGGTTCATTTCGCCCTCGAGCTCATCTAATCCCAGGTGCACGCCCATATTTTTCTCGCCAGGCTGCGGCGTAAATTGCGAACCGTAAGATAAGATCGCGCGCTTGCGTTCTTCGTACTGCTCCGAAATATCCACCACAAAAGTGGGACGGGCCTCGGCGAACGAAACAGAATATAGAATTTTGAACGGGCGGTACGCTTCGCCTTCAATCGGCAACTGCTTGAGGCCGGCGAGGAAGCAGCCTTCATACCCTAGTTTCGAAGCGTTGTAGTGATCGGGGTGGCGCGCTTCCCAATACGGCAGAATCACCGTCCTGGGGCGCAATTCGCGGATCTTCGCGGCCAGCAACAATTTATTTTCGCGGCTGGCTTGTACATCGGAATCAGCGACGCCCAGCACGCCTCGCCAGGACACGCGCAAAATTTTCGCCGCCTCTGCGGCCTCTTTCGCGCGCGTCTCTCGAGTGCCCCGCGTGCCCATTTCCCCCGCGGTCAGATCGAGGATGCCGGTCTTGTAGCCCTGTTGCGCCATGCGCAGCAAAGTCCCGCCGCAGGTCAGCTCCACGTCGTCAGGGTGCGCGGCAATCGCCAGCAGATCAAGATTCATTTCGCCTCCATCGCGATTGATTCTAACAGGGCGCGCCCAGGAATTTGTTCAAACTCCGCTCGACAGAAATTTGGCGGCCATCCGGCGGCGGCGAATGTGCTACTTTTTGAAGCTGACGATGACTGAAGCCGATTCCTCCAATCTTTCGGGAAAAGTTGCGCTGGTCACGGGTTCAGCCAAGCGACTGGGGCGCGCCATCGCGCTGCACCTGGCCCAGCAAGGTGCGGACGTCGTGGTTCATTTTCACCAATCGGAATCGGAAGCCAGGGAAGTATCCGCGGAAATTGCCAAATTGGGGCGCCGCGCCATCTGCGTGCAGGCCGATCTCGCGCGAAAAACCGCTATCGACAATCTCGTCGCGGAAGTCGGCAAGCAATTCGGCCGCCTCGACATTCTGGTCAACAATGCTTCCAATTTTCTCCACACCGAATTTTCCGCCACCACCGAAGCAACCTGGGACGCCGCGCTGGACGTAAATCTCAAGGCTCCTTTCTTCTGCGCGCAAGCTGCCGCGCCACTGCTGAAAAAAAATCGCGGCAACATCGTCAATCTTTCCGACGTCGGCGGACTCCTCGCCTGGACTGGCTACATCCCGCACTGCATTTCGAAAGCGGGCATAATTATGCTCACCCGCGCTCTGGCCAAGGAACTCGCGCCCGAGGTCCGCGTGAACGCCATCGCCCCCGGCACCATCAGCATGCCCGGCGATTCTCCCGACCTGTCCGCCGATTACATCAAGCGCGCCCCGCTGCATCGCACCGGTACTACGGAAGACATCGCCGCCGCCGTTTCCTTTCTGGTGAACTCCCCGTTCATTACCGGCCAGGTTCTGGTACTTGACGGCGGCCGCACTCTCTAATTCTTTTCCCGAGCCATTCATTTGCGTCGCACACAAATTTGCGCCACGGTGTATTCTATTCTGCTGAATGCGTAAAGGGTTTCTCGTGCTCGTGCCCGTGCCGGGCGCTTGCCGTTTCTAAATAAAGAAGGACCAATCCGAATTATGGACAACCAGACGTTCACACAGCCGCATGGTGTTGATGACGTAGAAATCCAGGAATGGCTCGAATCGCTGGACGCCGTGCTCGAATCCAGCGGCGCCGAAGTGGCCACCGAAATCCTCGAGCGCCTGCGCGCCCACGCCACCGTCAACGGCATCGATCTGCCGTTCACCGCCAACACTCCTTACGCCAATACCATCCCGCATCGCCTCGAGCCCCTTTTCCCGGGTGATCAGGAAATTGAGCGCCGCATCAAGAGCCTGGTCCGCTGGAACGCGCTCGCCATGGTCGTGCGTGCCAATCGCGTGGAGCACAATATCGGCGGCCACATTTCTACCTTCGCGTCCGCCGCGACCCTTTACGAAGTCGGCCAGAATCATTTCTGGCGCGGCCGCACCGCGGACTTTGAAGGCGACACCGTTTATTTCCAGGGCCACGCCGCGCCGGGCATGTACGCGCGCGCATTTCTGGAAGGCCGGCTCTCCGCGCAGCAACTCGAAAACTTCCGCCGCGAGCTTAAACCCGGCGGCGGCCTGTCTTCCTATCCACATCCCTGGCTCATGCCCGATTTCTGGGAATATCCGAGCGTGTCCATGGGCTTGAGCCCCCTGATGGCCATTTATCAGGCGCGTTATAACCGTTACCTGGAAGATCGCGGCCTGAAACCAGCGAGTGATGCGAAGGTCTGGGCTTTCCTCGGCGATGGCGAAACCGATGAGCCGGAATCTCTCGGCGCCATCACCCTGGCTTCCCGAGAAAAACTCGACAATCTTATTTTCGTCATCAACTGCAATCTTCAACGCCTAGACGGGCCGGTCCGTGGCAACGGCCAGATTATTCAGGAGCTGGAATCCGCTTTTCGCGGAGCGCGCTGGAACGTCATAAAAGTTTTCTGGGGCAGCGAGTGGGATCCCATTCTCGATCGCGACACCGAGGGCCTGCTGGTCAAGCGCATGGGCGAGCTGGTGGATGGCGAATACCAGAAGCTCGTTGTGGAATCCGGCGCGTACGTGCGCCAGCATTTTTTCGGCTCCGATCCCCGCCTGCTGAAACTGGTCGAACCGCTTTCCGACGACGCCTTGCGCCGCTTGCGTCTGGGCGGCCACGATCCGCGCAAGGTTTACGCTGCGTACAAAGCAGCCGTGGACCACAAGGGCTCTCCCACCGTGATTCTTGCGCGCACCATTAAGGGATACGGACTGGGCGAGGCCGGCGAAGGCAAAAACGTTACCCACCAGCAGAAAAAACTGAACGAAGACGAGCTGCGCCTTTTCCGCGAGCGGTTCGCCGTCCCGGTCAACGAAGAAGACTGCGTCGAAGTGCCTTTCTATCGCCCGCCGGACGACAGTCCCGAGCTGCAATATCTTCACGCGCGCCGCGAAGAACTGGGTGGCTACGTTCCGCAGCGTAGTGTGCGGGCCAAGCCGCTGGTGGCCGACCACGACGAGCTCTTCAAGGAATTTCTGGGAGGCAGCGACAGCCGCGAAGTTTCCACCACCATGGCTTTCGTCGGCATGCTACGCAAAATGTTGAAAGATCCCGAGATTGGAAAACTGGTGGTGCCTATTGTTCCCGATGAAGCGCGCACCTTCGGCATGGAATCGCTGTTCCGCACGGTAGGAATCTATTCCAGCGTGGGCCAGCGCTATGAACCCGTCGACGTAAACACTTTGCTGTACTACAAGGAAGCCAAGGACGGACAGATCCTCGAAGAGGGAATTACCGAGGCGGGCTCCATGGCCTCGTTCATCGCCGCGGGCTCGGCGTATGCCACGCATGGCATCAACACCATTCCGTTTTTTATTTATTACTCCATGTTCGGATTCCAGCGCATCGCCGATTTCATCTGGGCTGCCGCCGACATGCGCACTCGCGGTTTCTTGCTTGGCGGCACCGCCGGACGCACCACGCTGGCTGGAGAAGGCTTGCAGCACCAGGATGGCAACAGCCACGTGCTCGCCTTGTCCGTTCCCAACCTGCGCACCTACGACCCCGCTTTCGCGTATGAAATTGCAGTAATTATTCAGGACGGCATCCGCCGCATGTACAAAGACGGCGAAAACATTTTTTATTACATCACAGTGATGAACGAGCAGTACGCCATGCCCGCGATGCCCACCACGCCCGACAACGTCGAAGACGGCATTCTGAACGGCATGTACCGCTTCCGCGCCTCCACAAATAAAAAATCCAAATTACGCGCCCAGCTTTTTGGCAGCGGCGCTATTTTGCGGGAAGCCTTGCAAGCCCAGGAAATTCTGGAAACGAAATTCGGAGTGGCCGCCGACGTCTGGAGCGTCACCAGCTACAAGCAGCTGTATGTCGACGGCAACGAAACCGACCGATGGAACCGCCTACACCCCGCCGAAAACCCCCGCGTGCCGTACGTGACCCGCACACTCGGCGATGCTCCCGGCGTTTTGGTTGCCGCCTCCGACTACCTGAAAACTCTGCCGAACATGATCGCCAAATGGCTGCCTCGCCGATTGGCCTCTTTGGGTACCGACGGCTTCGGCCGCAGCGAAGGCCGCGCCTCGCTGCGCGACTTCTTCGAAGTCGACGCCCGTTTTATCACGCTCGCCACACTGTACGAATTGTTCACCGACGGCAAGATCGAACGCAGCGTGGTCGACAAAGCCATCACCGAATTGGGCATCGACCCGGAAAAACTAAACCCGGTAATTTCGTAGCGCGCCGCAGAACGCGCACTCTAACAGCAGCGTTAGCCAGTCGTTTCGCAGTGCCTGGGCAAACTACACACGCCGGGTGCCCCCGTGCCGATTTTGCACGTGGAGTTTTTGTCCAGCAACGAAGCTCCACCTCATCGTGTCAGCTACGATTCAAACTCCGTCACCAACACTTCCGGGCCCCGCTGCCTCGGCGCTTCGCAATATCTCCCCAGGCTTCACTTTCCCGGTGGCAATCTCCGCGATCAACCCGCGATTCGCCTGCAGAAAATCGTAATCACCCAGTTCCTTCGGCAGCACCCACGCAATTTCCTCAAAACACTTCGGCTGCAACTCTCCCTCCGCGATCTTCGTCGCGAAAAACCGAATCTCCAATTGCTCCTTTCGTCCAGGGTGCACGTGCTGCACCCGGCCAATCTCAACGCAGCCGGTAAGCCTTGCCCCCAACTCTTCCAGCAGTTCGCGTGCCAGCGCGTCTTCCGGCTTTTCCCCCTCCTCAATTTTTCCGCCCGGAAATTCCCACTTCAGCGGCGAAGTGTCGTCACGCCTTCGCTGGCCGATCAGAATCCTGCGGTCCTCGCGCTCAATCACCGCCGCCACCACCGTCATCATCGTGACGCCCAGTCAACATTGCCCAATCCAATCCCCCTTGGGATACTCAACACATGTTCACCGCCGCCGTCCTCGACCATTTTCAATCCCCGCGCAACGTCGGCGAGCTCCCCGGTGCCACTGCCCACGTGGAAGTCACCAATCCAGTCTGCGGCGATGTCCTTCATCTCGAAGCGCGCATCGAAAACGGCCGCATCGCCGAAGCCCGTTTCCTTTGCCAGGGCTGTACTACCGCCATCGCCTGCGCTTCGCTCCTCACCGTGGAGCTCACTGACAAGCCACTCACTGCCGCGTACGCCATCAACGCGAATTATCTTTCCGGCGCCCTCGGAGGACTCCCGCCCGCCACGCATCACGCTGCGGAACTGGCCATCGACGCCCTCACGCAACTTCTTGCCTCGATAAAATCGACCTAGCCGCCGTCGCGCGCCTGCGCCAGTGCATCCGGATCGTTCAAGTTCAACACGCACCCTTCTTCCACCGTATCCAGCTCTGAAATTTCTCCACTATGCGCCCACACTACCGCACGCGCGCCGGTTCCCAGCGGCGCTGCCAGCAATTCCTCATATAGTTGCGCGCCAAAAATCACCGGATGCCCGCGCCGCCCTTTATACACCGGCAAAATAATCGGTTTGCTTGAAGAATAAAACCGCTCGATCAGCTCGTGAACCAGTCCGCGGCTCACCAGCGGATGATCGATCAAGCACAGCAGTATTCCGTCCGTGCCGCCGGGCAAACTGCGCAATGCCTCCTGAATCGAACTGAGCTGCCCCTTCTCC
>JBBSFG010000159.1:0-8640 GCA_038238965.1 Candidatus Acidiferrales bacterium
ATCTCTCTTCGATTTATCGCGCAAGCCAGGCAGTGCGATCTACCTTTTCTTACCGCGCCGGAACCGCCGCCGCGCCGCTCATATTTTCAATAATCGCCGACGCAAACGCCGCCGTCCCCAGTTTCGTCGCGCCCGGCATCAAACGCTCCAGATCATACGTCACGCGCTTCTGCTGAATGGTTTTGGCGATGCCTTCCTCGATCAGCTTCGCGGCTTCCTTCCATCCCAGAAAATCAAACATCATCGCGCCCGACAGCATCACCGAGCTGGGATTGATCACGTCCTTATCCGCATATTTCGGCGCCGTGCCGTGCGTCGCCTCAAATACGCCAAAGCCATCCCCGATATTCGATCCCGGCGCCATCCCCAGGCCGCCCACCTGTGCCGCACACGCATCCGACAGGTAATCGCCGTTCAAATTCGACGTGGCCAGCACGCTGTATTCATCCGCGCGCAGCAACACCTGCTGAAACACGGAGTCCGCGATGCGATCGTTGATCAGCAATTTCTTCTTCCACTGGCCTTTCCCGTGCGTGCTGTAAATGGCGTCAATGGTTTGCTTCACCTCAGCGTAGATCGTCTTCTTGAAGTCCTCGGTGGCCTGTTCCAGCCCCGGCTCGATCAGCGCCGCATTCTGCTCCGCGCTTAATTGCGCATTTTTATCGAGATTGTCGAGTATCCAGCTTTCGCGCTCGGTAATCGTCTCCGCGCGAAATTCCTCCCGCGCCAGGTCATATCCCCAGTCACGAAATCCGCCCTCCGTGAATTTCTGGATGTTGCCCTTGTGCACCAGCGTCACGCTGGGCCGCTTGGTAGCCAGCGCAAATTTTATCGCCCGCCGCACCAGGCGCTTCGTCCCCGTCGGCGAGATCGGCTTTATTCCCACTCCCGAATCCCACCGAATCTGCTTCTTTCCATCCTTCAACATGTCGTGATTCAAAAATTCCAGCAGCTTCTTCGCTTCCGCGCTACCGGACTTCCACTCGATCCCGATGTACACGTCTTCGGTGTTTTCGCGGAAAATCACGATATCCATTTTTTCCGGCTGCTTGACGGGGGAGGGAACTCCCGCAAAATACCGCACCGGCCGCTCGCAAGAGTACAGATCCAGAATCTGCCGCAGTGCCACGTTCAGCGAACGGATTCCGCCGCCCACGGGAGTCGTCAGCGGTCCCTTGATGGCCACGCGAAAATCGCGAATGGCATCCACCGTTTCGTTAGGCAGCCACTCTTTAAAAGTATTGAACGCCTTTTCGCCCGCGAACACTTCGAACCACGCCACGCGCCGCTTCCCGCCGTAAGCCTGCTCCACCGCGGCATCGAACACGCGCCGCGACGCCTTCCAGATGTCCCGCCCGGTTCCGTCGCCTTCGATGAATGGAATTACCGGCGTGTCCGGCACCTGCAATTCGCCCCCGGCATAACCAATCGGCTGCCCGCCCGCGGGAACCGCCTGTCCGTTGTACGCACTTTTCATGTACGCGAATCCTCCGGGGAATGCCGCTTCCTGGCCTCGTGACTGAGTGACTGCGTCCGGCAACTACTTTGATTTGCATCCGTGCAGGCATAAAAACATATCACAACCTGAAAGCCGCTCATAGTTTCGCCGCTGCAATTCATCTTTATAAAAAGTTAAGGAGCAGCGCGTCTGAGGCGCTGCTCCTTTTTGGGAAAACCCGAAAGTGCTCTTGAAATGGCGTGTCCTAAAACATGTTCCACAAAAACTGGTTATACACTTCGTGGTGAAACTGCACCTCCGGAACCTTCACAAATGTGCCCAGGCTCCGCGAACAGCGATCCGCCGCCGCCTGCTTCAAATCCAGGTAGCGCCCCTTTACATCTTCGCCAAGCACCTTGGTAATCCACGCCGACTTCTTGAAATGGTCCATGGCGGTATAAATGTTGTCCGGCAGATAGCGTTCCGCCTGACGCAGGTTCTTGATTTTGGCCGTCTCGCCTTCCAGTCCCGCCCTGAAAATGGAATACATCACCAGGTAGGGATTTGCGTCCGGGGCCACCGAGCGCACTTCCACGCGCGAGCTCTTCTCATTTCCAATCGGAATTCGAATCATCGACCCACGATCCACCGGCGAAGCCTTGATCTGGTTGGGCGCCTCAAAATGCGGATCGAGCCGCCGGTAAGCGTTCACGCTGGCATTCAACAACAAACAAATATCGTTGCCGTGCGTCAAAATCCGATCCACGAACGACCACCCAAACTTGCTCAATTTTTCTTCGCCCTTGGGATCCCAGAACAAATTCTTGGTTCCTTTGCTCACCGAAACGTTGGTGTGCATCCCGTTTCCGTTCACGCCCACTACCGGCTTGGGCAAAAATGACGCCGTCATATCCATACCGGTCGCCACCTGCCGGCAAATCAGCTTGTACAGTTGAATCTGGTCGGCTGCGGCAACCACTTCGCCATAGCCGTAGTTGATTTCAAACTGTGACGGCGCAACCTCCGGGTGGTCCTTCTCATTCTGGAATCCCATGGCTCGCTGCACTTCCGCCGTTGTATCAATAAACGTTCGCAGCGGGTCGCCCGGCAGGGAATGGTAATATCCGCCGGTATTCACGTAGTCGAATTTTCCCGTTTCGTTATAGCGCGCTTCCGCGTCCGCTCCCCTGAACAAGAAGCCTTCAATCTCGTTTGCCGCGTTCAGCGTGTAGCCTTCCGATTTGTGCAATTCGTTGGCGTAACCTTTCAGCACCCCGCGTATGTCCGCGCTGTACGGCGTGCCGTCTTTGTCGATCACTTCTCCGAATACCAGCACTTTGCCCGCGCCGAAAATATCCGCCGGCCCCCAGTAAAACGCGCCCCAGTCCATCCCCAGACGCAAATCGCTTTCGCGCTGCGCCGTAAATCCGCGAATCGACGATCCATCGAACGTCAGGTTGTCCCAGCTCTTGATCAAAAATTTCTTGTCGTAATCCAGCATGTGCAGCCGGCCTTCCAGGTCGCTGAACAATACCGTCACCGCCTTGATGCGCTTCTCATCCGTCAAATACTTGATGCGATCTTCCTGTACCTTGTGCGGAGCAACCCGGTTTTTGCGCTGCTCTTTAGCCTTCAGATTCAACTCTTCAAGTTCGTCGTAGGAATGAGCCAGAAAATTGCGCAGTTCGTTCGGCATAGTTCTCCTCAAATTTAGATACAGTGCAACACGCCAAGCTCAAGGCCCGCCTGTTGCGCCGATAGGGTATATTGCGGTTCTTGCGACCGTCAAAATCGAAAATCCACGCCATCAAATCGAAAAAACAAATACTTCAGTCGTAGTATTCCTGGCCCAGATGGGTGATCAACTCCTCGCCCACCATCCACCGCAGCGTATTCTTCAGTTTCATCGACTGGATAAACAGGTCATGCTCCGGATATAGCCCCGGCGCGGTCATCGGCGATTTAAAATAAAAGCTCAGCCACTCCTGAATGCCGCGCATACCCGCGCGCTGCGCCAGGTCCAGAAAAAGCACCAGGTCTAGAACAATGGGCGCCGCCAAAATGGAATCGCGGCACAGGAAATCCACCTTGATCTGCATGGGATAGCCCAGCCACCCGAAAATGTCGATGTTGTCCCAGCCCTCTTTATTGTCCCCGCGTGGCGGATAATAGTTGATGCGCACCTTGTGATACATCTTGCGGTAAAGGGCCGGATAAAGCTCCGGCTGCAAAATATATTCCAGCGCACCCAGCTTCGATTCTTCCTTGGTCTTGAACGATCCCGGATCCTCCAGCACTTCGCCGTCGCGATTTCCCAGAATGTTCGTGGAGAACCAGCCATCCAGTCCCAGCATGCGGGCCTTGAACGCCGGAGCCAGCACCGTCTTGATCAGCGTCTGTCCCGTCTTGAAGTCTTTACCCGCGATGGCCACGTCGTTATCGATGGCCAGTTTCTGAATCGCCGGAATATCCACGCTCAGGTTCGGCGACCCGTTCGCGTACGGCACCCCGCTGGTTACCGACGCCCACGCGTACAGCATCGAAGGTGCAATCGACGGGTGATTCGCCTTCATCCCCGCTTCGAATTTTTCCGGTGTGGAGTGTACCTCTTCCGGCTTCAAAAACGTTTCCGTTGAGCCGCACCAGCAGGTAACCAGCCGCGAAACTCCCGACGACTTCCGGAATTTAGCGATGTCCTCTTTCAATTGCAGCGCCAGTTCGTATTTGTTTTTGCCCTTTTTAATATTGGGACCGTCGATCAGCTTCACGAAATTGTGATCGAACGCCGCCTTCATCGGCTTGATGCCGGAGAGAAACGTTTTCACTTTCCCCAGGTCCTGCAGATTCAGCACGCCGGCGTTGGCGGCCGATTGATACGCGTTGTCGGTAAAAATATCCCAGCCCGCAAAAACCAGATCGTTCAAGCCACTCAACGGCACAAATGACTTGATCGAAGGCGTGCGTCCCTCGGTCCGTTTGCCCAGGCGGATGGTGCCCAGTTGCGTCAGCGATCCTACCGGCTGTGACTCGCCGGTGCGCACCAGTTCCACTCCGGCCATGAACGTCGTGCTCACCGCTCCCATTCCCGGCAGCAAAACTCCGAGTTTCCCCTTGGCGGGAGCGATCTTCCCAGGTTTCTTCATGCAACTCCTTTTGAAATTAACAATCGCATCTGCGCGGACGCCGGAAAGGCACCAGTCGGTCAAAAACTCATCGACTGATCGTTCGAATGCGCCCTGATTCCCCGAACAAACGAGTAATCATGAGCGAAGCGCCGGAGATTTGCAAATTGTCATAGCGAGCACCGCGGAGATTTCAAGTCGGAAACGGTGAGGAACTTTCGGGGTAAATCCGAGGAAGGAATCGCGCTCGGGAATTCCTCCTTAAAACCAGTCGCTGCGATACGCCAGCCACCAACATCCCCATCCAATCGGTATCGTTGCTGCCACCGCCCACCACAGCGGCAAGGCCAGGTCCGCGATCAGCCCGGCAATCGAAAAGGTAATCCAGAATACTTTGCGCTGCATCCCGCTATTTTAGCTCGCCCAAGAGTTTTGCGCGCCTTGAAGCTGATTCCGTTTCGCGCAAGCGTAACGCCGCAACTCGAATGACTTGGGTTCGCGATCTGGCTGATTGAAAATGCTATTTTAGACCGGCTCGTTTGAGGGCGATTTCATCGGCCTCTTCTCGCCGTTATAGAAAGTGCCACCTTGCAACACGGTTTCCATTGCCTGCGTCAGAATTTCTTCTTCGCTCGATTTGCACACATATCCGTGAGCCCCGGCTTTTGCCACGTCTTTCAGGAATTGCGCCGAGCGATGCATGGTGAACAGCAGAATCCGTACTTCCGGCATGGTCTTTGAGATGCGCTGCGCCGTTTCCAGTCCGTTCAATCCGGGCATCGACACGTCCAATACCACCATGTCGGGCTTTTCGTGGCTGGCCTGCTGCAGAGCTTCCAAACCATTGGCGCTCTCTGCGCACACACTCCATCCCGGGTGCGCTTCAATCAACGCGCGCAACCCCTTGCGCATCATGGCGTGATCGTCTGCGATTAGAATGCGAGCCATCATCCCTCCGTCAAAGGCTGGCCTGCCTAAGTCGGGTGCAACACCAACATCTTCGCCCCGCACGCCGCCTGGACACATCGGGAACATTCTGTATTTTTGTTCTAGGGCAAGCGAAGTAGTACTACCGCTGGTACCGTGCCTGCCTACCGCCTATTTATCGCGATTTCTCTGGAAACGCCGCACCTCAACCGCCAGATAAGCCACCACCGCTATGTTGATCAGCAGCAGCGTCACTTTCATCAGCGTCGCGTGCCGCACCAGCTCGTAAATTTCCAGCGGGATGAACGACGACGTCACGATGATAGTGAAATATTCCGCCCAGCGCTTGCCCAGCGCCAGGCCCGCGCCTTCCGTCAACAGCACCGCGGCATAGAAAAACGTGCCGAAGCTCAACGCTTTTAACCTATGGGGATCGAGATTGGTGAACCGCTCCAGGATCGCATGAATGTAGTGATTATTCGGGTCAATGCGAAAAAAATCCACCCAATGATCCACAACCTCGTCGAGGTCCTTGTTGATCAGGTTGTGCGCGCCGATGCCTACCGCCAGCAGCGCCAACCCCTTCAAGAGCTTGAAGACCGCGATGACCAACAGGCCGCGGGAACGGTGTGCACGCTCGGGCATTTTTGCATTTGCCGCTGGCAAAACTTATTACTAGCGGCTTATTCCTTCTTCTCGGAAAGTTCTGTCCAGCGTGCGTAAAGACGGTCCACCGCGTGTTGTGCTGCTTCCATTTGTGCGCAAGCTGCGAGCAGTTGCTGCCCGTTGCTTGCCAATCCGGGGTCCGCTAGCGCGGTTCGTCTCGCGGAAAGCTCCGCTTCCGCGGACGCAATGCTGGCTTCAATGTTGGCAAATTCCCGGGCTTCTTGGTAGGAAAGTTTTCGCCTGGTTCCGGTTGCTGCGGGTTCCTCGCTCGCCCTTGCATCGCCATTCGATGCAACACTCGATCGCCCGTCCGACGGTCTAGTCTCCCCGACCTCGCCGGCTGGCTTACCTTTCGACGTCTTCCTCTTCCGTTGCCACGCGTCCCACTGTGAATAGTCCGCGAAACGCTCCGCTCCGCCCGCACCATCCAGCCCCAACACAACGGTAGACACGCGATCCAGCATGTAGCGATCGTGTGTCACCAGCACCAGCGCGCCTTTAAATTCCAGCAAACTTTCTTCAAGTATCTCCAGCGTGGGAATATCCAGGTCGTTCGTGGGCTCATCCAACAAAAGCACGTCCGCCGCTTGCAGCATCAGCTGCGAGATCAGCACCCGGGCGCGCTCGCCGCCCGATAATTTCCCCACCCGCTGGTTCAAGTCTTCCGCCGCAAACAAAAAGCGCGCCGCCCACGCCGCCACGTGAATCACCTGCTCTTGGTAAATCACCGCGTCGCTGTCGGGCGCCAGCGCCCGCCGCAGCGTCAAATCCGGGTCCAGTTGGCGGTTCTGGTCGAAATACACCATCCGCAGCGGCTCCGCGCGTTGAATCTTTCCCGCCGTAGCTGCCAATTCTCCGCGCAGCAATCGCAGCAAGGTCGTTTTGCCGCTGCCGTTCGGCCCCACCAGTCCAACGCGCATTCCCGCGGTCACCGCAAAATTCAAATTCTTGAATAACGTCCGGCCGCCAAGCTCCGCCGACACGCCATCCAGCGTGATCAGTTGTTTGGTCTGCCGATTCGTCGCCGAAAAATCAATCTTGGCGGAAGTGCTGCGCGTTCTGGCATTCAAATCCGCCAGCTCCCCGATCAGTTCGTGCGCTTTATCGATCCGCGATTTGGACTTGGTAGTCCGCGCCTTCGGCCCGCGCCGCAGCCATTCAATTTCGGTGTGCACGCGATTCGCCAGCGCGGCCTGCTCTTTTCGTTGCGCGTGGAGATACAATTCCTTCGCTTCCAGAAACGTGCTGTAGTTTCCCTCCACCCGCAGAAGTCCATCCGCGTACAGCCGGCTCAGTTCCACCACTTCCGTGGACACATTTTCCAGGAAATAGCGGTCGTGGCTCACTACCACGCACGCAAAAGAAGCGTTCCGCAGCAGCCCTTCGAGCCACGCAATGCCCGCGAGGTCCAGATGGTTGGTCGGCTCATCGAGCAGCAGCACATCAGGCTTCTGCACCAGCGCTTCGGCAATGGCCAGACGCTTGCGCCATCCGCCCGAAAGCGTCGCAGCTTCCACGTCGCGATCTGTGAACCCCACGCGCCCGAGCGTCTCCGCGATGCGTCCAGCGCGCTCCGACAGCGGCACCGCCGCGCCTTGCAGCGCTTTTTCCACCACCGATAAAACCGTGTCGCCCGCCGCAAAGTCCGAGATCTGCGTCACGCAACTCAGCCGCGTGCCTTTGCGCACCGCCACATCGCCGGTGTCGGGTCGTACGCGTCCCGCCAAAATCTCCAGCAGCGTCGATTTGCCCGAACCGTTCGGCCCGATCACTCCGATGCATTCGCCGCTCGAAACCGTAAAGGAAATTTCCTGAAACAACGGTGCGCTGCCGTACTTCTTCGACAATCCCTGTGCGCTGATGATGGGGGGCAAATTTCTCGCTTCTCCTACATTTAGTTTACCCTGCTACGGTGTGCGCGCGGCACGTCGGCCGCTCGCCGCCCACACGTTCATTACATGAATCACCACTACGATGCCGTAATACTCGGCGCAGGCGCCGCCGGCCTGATGTGCGCCATAGAAGCCGGTAAACGCGGCCGCCGCGTCGCCGTGCTCGAGCGCGCCGCGCGCGCGGGCAAAAAAATCCTTATCTCCGGCGGAGGCCGCTGCAATTTCACCAATCTCTATTGCCAGCCCGGAAATTTCATCTCCGCCAACCCGCACTTCGCCAAATCGGCGCTCGCGCGCTACACGCCCGCGGACTTCATCGCGCTGGTCGAAAGCCATTCCATTCCGTATCACGAAAAAACTTTAGGCCAACTTTTTTGTGATCGTTCCGCGCGTGACATTACCGACATGCTGGAAGCCGAATGTCGCGCTGCCAAAGTGGACATCTTCTTGAACTCCGACATCCAGGAAGTCACGCGCACCGCCGAATTCATCGTGCGCGCCGCCAATCAACAATTCTCCGCGCCCGCTCTCGTCGCCGCCACTGGAGGACTGACCATCCCGAAAATGGGCGCCACCGACTTTGGTTATCAACTCG
>JBBSFG010000160.1:0-8388 GCA_038238965.1 Candidatus Acidiferrales bacterium
GCGGCAGGCACAAAGATCACCGGGCGCGTGGGGACAATAGTACAGGCCATCGACATGCGCTCCGGCGGCAGCCAACTGCTCAAGCATCAGGTTGTGCACGGAGAGCACGAGAGATTCCGGGTAGTATCCGCGGCCGACTCCAGATTGGTTGGTGACGATGAAGACGGGCAAGCCGCGATTGTTGAGCTTGCGAATTGCTTCGGGCGCGGAGGGTAACATGCGAAAGCGCGAGAGGTGATTTACGTAGCCGACTTCTTCGGCGACGGTGCCGTCGCGGTCAAGGAACACGGCGGGTCGAAGCGTGGTGTCAGACACGTTCCACCGTCGCAGTCGAAAGCCACGGGTCGACGGCAGCTTCGACCTCTCCGGGGGTGATGTGGGTCATGCAGCGATGATCGATGGGGCAGCGGCGAAGAAAGCACGGGCTGCAATACGGCTGGTGGCGGACGATGGTGCTGCGCGGGGAAACGGGCGCGGTGCCAAACGGATCAGTGGGACCGAAGATGCCGATGGTGGAAAGACCGACAGAGGCGGCGATGTGCATGGCTCCCGAATCATTGCCGACAAAAACGTGGCAGTGGGAAAGCAGCGCGGGCATATCGGCGATTGCGGTTTTGCCGGTGAGATCGATGGGAGGGTGGCGCATTTCCGAAACAATCGCAGAGGCAACAGCCGCTTCTCCAGCGACGCCGAAGAGTATCACGTCGGCGTCCCATTGCGATTGCAGACGATTGGCGAGTTCGGCGAAGCGCATCGGCGGCCAGCATTTTGCGGAACCGTACGCGGCCCCGGCGCCGATGGCGATCCTGAGGGCGTGCGGGCGGGCGCCCGCGGCGGCAAGAAATTGGGCGGCGCGGCTGCGGCTTTCTTCGGTGACTGCCAGTTTGATGAAGGATTCCTCGGGGATGGCATCGATCCATCCGGCGCGCCGCAACAATTCCAGGTAGTAATACTTTTCGTGCGCGGGAATTTCTCCGGGTTTGGGCACGGGAACCGCGTTGGTGAGCAACAGGCTGCGGCCGTCGCGTGCGTAGCCGATGCGCTGCGGGATGCCCGCGCGCCAGGCGAGCCATGCGGCGTCGAAAGCATTTTGCAAAAGGATCGCGACGTCGAAATGGCGCGCGCGCAGATCGGCGGCGAGGCGCTCGCGGCCGCCGATTCCGGAATGATTGCCGCGAACGTCGTACTCGATCAATTCGGCGGCAACATCCTGATCGCGATAGATGTCCGCGACGTAGGGGCGAGCGAGGATGGAGACGCTGGTGTCCGGGCGATTGCGAATGGCGCGGAGGGCGGGCAAGGCCATGATCGCGTCGCCTACCCAATTGGTGGCGCGGACGAGAACGTTCATGCGTGCGCTCCGCGAGTCTGCAGCACGCGGCCGATGGCGTCGAGCAATTCGGTTTCACCGTCGATGTGCAAGTCGATGATCGAAACATAGACGGGCAATTCGGCAAACTTAGCAGCGGCGAGGTTCCAGGTGTCTTTTTCAGTGGTGAGGAGCGCCGTGGCGCTGGCTCGCCGGGCGGATGCTTCGATGGCGCGCACATCTTCTATTGTGTAGCGGTGATGGTCGGCGAAAAGCATGTGGTCCGCTGCGGGAATTCCCCAACGATTCAGATCGCGCAAGAAGGCTTGCGGGTTGCCGATGCCGCAAAAAACATAGAAGGGTCCGGCGCCGATTTCAGGGGCGGACACGAGCGCGCCATCGCCACCGAGACGGCGAAATCCCAACAAGCGAGTGGTAGCCGCGAACACTGGCAAGCCGGAAAGGCGCTGAATAGCTTCTTTTGCGCCGGCGGCATTTTCAACGCGCGTGAATAGAACAATTCCGGCGCGGGCCAACGCGGAAATGGGTTCGCGCATAGGTCCAGCGGGAAGGAGGGGCTGGCCACCAATTGGGCGTGAAGCGTCCATGAGTACAATGTCTAAATCGCGCGCCAACTGGAGATGCTGAAAGCCGTCATCGAGCAAGAAAACATCGATGGCCTGTCGGGATTCCAGGCGATGACCCTGCGCGAATCGATTTTTGCCGATACCGAAGGCGGCGCGATTCTGCAGGCGCGAACGCATAAGCTCGACTTCGTCGCTGGTACCGCCAGTGCCGCGGTATCCGCGGGTCAGGATGGCGACGCGCTGGCCCTGGGCGAGGAGTTTATCGGCCAACCAAATCACCAGGGGGGTTTTGCCGGTGCCTCCGACGGTGAGGTTGCCAACGCTGATGACGGCGGCGTTGAGGCGTTGCTGCTTCAGCAAGCCCTGGGCGTAGAGCCAGGCGCGCACGGTGACGATGAAACCGTAGAGTACGGAGGCGGGCCAGAGGAAGATGCGCGCCGCAAACGGCATGCTCATCGCGTCGGCGCACCGGCGGCGTTCAAGTGCTGCGCGATGACCGCCAAGGCGCGATCGGTGGCGCCGCGGCTGTCTTCGACCAGGTTGCGGGCGATTTCACCCATGACACGCATGCGTTCCGGCTCGCGAAAGAATCCGATCCAGGCTACACCGGCGTCCTCCGGGCTTTCCACTTGCACGGCGGCACCGGCGGAAACGAAGCGGGCCGCCATTTCTGAGAAATTTTCCATGGACGGGCCGAAGACGGGGATTTTGCCAAAAGCGGCAGGCTCCAGAATATTGTGGCCACCGGATGGGACCAACGAGCCGCCGACGAATACGCCGTCAGCGCAGCGGTACAGCGAGGCGAGTTCGCCGATGGAGTCGAGGAGGAGAACGGTGACGTCATTGGGAATTTGTACCGCGTCAGGAACCGCGCCGTTCGGCGAATTCTGGATCGGCAACTGCGAGCGGCGGAGGAATTTGCGCCGCGATTCATGGATAAAGTCAGCCGCAGCGTCGAAGCACTCTGGTTTACGCGGCGCGAGCACCAGGAAAGCGTTGGGATATTCGCCCTGGAGGGTGCCAAAAGCGATGAGCGCGTAGGGCTCTTCGGTGGCGACCACGCTGCCTGCAACGATGATCGGGCTGCGGCCCGCGCGACGGGCTTCGGTTTCGAGCCACTGTGACAGCGGGGTGGGCGCGGGAAGATCGAGATCGTATTTGAGATTGCCGGTGGCGCGGACATGATCGGCGGGCGCCCCGAGGTAGCGGATGCGCTCGGCGTCTTTCTCGCTCTGCATCAGGAACTGGCTGGGGCCGGCGAGGACGCGCTTAAGAAACGGCCGCAGGAAGAATCCGAACGCACCGAGATATTTTTTATAGCGCGCGAAAGAGCGATCGGAGATGCGGCCGCTAACGATAATTACCGGGATATTGCGGTGACGGGCCTGGTGGAGAAAATTGGGCCAGATCTCCGTTTCAAGAATGACAATCAGCGCGGGTTGAGCGGCATGCAGCGCGCGCTTAACAGCAAACACCCAGTCCAACGGAAAATAAATGACGGCGTCGGCGAAGGGCAGGCGCTCGCGCGCGAGGGCTTGGCCGGTAATGGTGGTGGTGGAGATGATGAGGGGGCGGTTGGGATAGATTTCTTTCAGCCTGCGGGCCAGCGCGATTCCCGAGAGGACCTCTCCAACGGAAACTGCGTGCAAGAGAATGGAGCCTTGAAGATTGGAAACCTGCGTGAGAGAGGGATAGGAAAAGCCGAGGCGTTCGCCGAGATTGGAAACGTATTTTCCGTGGCGCAGTCCCTGCACCAGCCAGTACGGCGTGAGCGCAACCGCAGCAAGACCCAAAAGCAGGCTGTAAAGTAAATACACGAAACGTGGCTCCGGTCTGTTCCCCGCTGGTGTAAAGTGAGCCAGCGCCGGGGGCAACCCCGAACAACACCCGCGAATCGAAGGCGTCAGATGAAGAGAGTCTATTATAACTCGATGCAAATGCTATCGAGGACGGTTCCCTTTCTAGCGGCCTGCGTGCTAGCCGGAACGTATGTGGGCGCGCGACAGAGCGGGGGTCAACAAGCGCCGCTCAAGACCGCTTCGCTGGAAACACACGAGGGGCTGACAATTTCCGTGCGGCCATGGACGGATGCGGCGCTGTACAAAGAGAAGTTTCCGAAGAAATCGCCGTACGCCGCTGGGGTAGTGGCGATGCAGGTGGTATTTCGAAATGACTCGAACGAGAGTTTGAAGATCGGACTGGAGCGGATTCGTTTGTCGGTGCAGATCGATCAGGACAACCGGCAGGAGCTGCAGGCGCTGAGCGCCGGACAGGTAGCCGACGAAGTGCTGAAACCGGGCGGCAAGGATCCGTCGAAGTCGCGGCAGAAAATTCCCCTGCCGGTGAGCATTCCCAGAAGCGGGAACGACAAGAAGTGGAAAGAACTGGAACAGCAAGCGGAGAATGCCGGCGTCCCGGCCAGCGTAATTGCGCCGCACAGCACGATGCAGGGACTTTTGTATTTCGATATGCAAAGCCAGTTCGATCTGCTGAGCGGGGCACACTTATACGTTCCGGAGATTGTGGCGATGGAAACGAACCGGTCGTTGACGTATTTTGAGATCGACCTGGGCGGGTCGGCTGCCAATTAGGTTGAATCATCAGGTAAATTCCAGCTTCTTTTGCAGCGGATCTCGTTGTTGAAATTTGCCGATCGTTTGCGCGCGTCGAACGGCTCGGCTACGATGACTTGTGCAAAATATTTCTGATTCTCGCGGACAAATGTCTGTCCTGCTCGAAGAATTAAATCCCGAACAACGGCTGGCGGCGGAAACCACGGAAGGCCCGGTGCTGATTCTGGCGGGGGCGGGAACGGGGAAGACTCGCGCGATCACGTTTCGCATGGCCAATCTGATCGCCAGCGGGGTGCCGGCGGACGCGATACTGGCGGTCACGTTCACCAACAAAGCTGCGCAGGAAATGCGCACCCGGGTAAAAAACCTGCTTATGCGAGCAGGCCTGGAGCCTGCTTCTCCGTGGCTTTCGACGTTTCACTCGTTGTGCGCCCGAATCTTGCGGCGCGAGGCGCTGAACGCAGGGTTACCGAAGGATTTCGTTATCTACGACGACGACGACCAGATTGCGGCGTTGAAACTGGTGATGGGCGCGTTGCAGATCGACGAGGAAGCGCTGACGCCTCGGAACGTGCTGAGCCGCGTCAGCCACGCCAAAAACCACTCGGAAACTCCGGAGACGCTGCGGGGCTCGGCGATCGATAAGACCGGACGGCAGGTTGCGGATATCTACGCGGCATACGAAAAACAGTTGCAGAAGAGCGGCGCGCTGGACTTTGACGACCTGCTGCTGCGCGCGCGGCAATTGCTGCGCGATTCGAAAGCGGTGCGTGAAAAGTGGCAGGCGCGCTTTCAATACATTCACGTGGATGAATATCAGGACACCAACCGGGTGCAGTACGAACTGCTGAAATTGCTGGCGGGGCCGAAACAAAATGTGTGCGTGGTGGGCGACGAGGACCAGTCCATCTATCGCTGGCGCGGAGCGGATGTTTCCATCCTGCTGAGTTTTTCGCGGGACTTTCCGGGCGCCAAAGTCATCAAGCTGGAGCGCAATTACCGCTCCACGCAGCAAATCCTGGATGCCGCGGGTGCGGTGGTGGGCAACAATCCCGAACGGCTGGGGAAGACTTTGAGCGCCGAAAACGGCGGAGGCGCGAAGCTGCGCTATTTCGAAGCGCGCGATGCACAAGCGGAGGCGGAGTTCGTGGGCGGGCAACTGGTGCGCCTCCTTGATGAGGATTCTTCGCAGACGTGCGCGGTGGAATATCGGACCAATTTTCAATCTCGCGCGTTTGAAGAGGCGTTTCGACGCCGAGGGCTGCGGTACAAGCTGGTCGGGGGATTCAGTTTTTACAATCGCGCGGAAGTGAAGGATGCGCTGGCATATGTGCGGCTAGCGGTGCACCCGGACGACGATGTCGCGCTGCTGCGGATATTGAACGTTCCTCCGCGGGGGATCGGTAAAACTACCGTGGATGCTCTGCGGGAAATGGCACGCGCCGACGGGTCGTCGTTATGGAATGCCATTGGAAAATTTGTCGTCGGGACAGGAGGGCGCGCGGTCACCCCGTTGCGGGCATTTCAGGAGTTTATCGGGCACCTGCAGGGGACGTTCGGTCAAATGGAGCCGGCGGATTTTCTGCGCAGCGTGCTGGACGAGACCGGCTACATGGAAATGTTGAAAGACCGGAATACGCCGGATGACGTGGCGCGCATTGAAAACCTGGAGGAACTGACACGCGCGGTGGCGGAAAGCATGGACGCGGGCGAAACATTTACAGATTTTCTGGACGCCGCGGCTCTGGTGAGCGACGCGGACTCGTTCGAAGACAAGCCGGGCGTCACGTTGATTACGCTGCACAGCACGAAAGGGCTGGAGTTCGATCACGTGTTCCTGACCGGACTGGAGGAAGGTATTTGCCCTCACAGCCGGTCGCTGCTGGAGGATAAGGGGATTGAAGAAGAGCGGCGGCTTTGCTATGTGGGCATGACCAGGGCACGCAAATCCCTGACGGTGAGCCGCGCGGTGTACCGGCGAGTGTTCGGCAATGAACGGCAGATGCGCGCTTCGCTGCCGTCTCGCTTCCTGGCGGAGATTCCCGGCGAACTGGTGGAGACCGCTCCGGGGTCGTTATCGGAGATCGGAGAGAAGCGGCGCTACGAACCCGATCCGGAATATTCGTATTCGCCGGAGGAATACCTGCGACGGGTGCGCAGCGGACCGAGCGCGACGATGTCGACGCACCGCAGGCCAAGCGCGGGCAGCAGCTTCACTCGACCAACGATAAAGCGAGGAACGGACGCGCATCCGATGCTGGGGAGAAAAGTGCGGCACCCAACGTACGGCACGGGGACGGTAGTCAGCGTGGAAGGCGATGATGACGATCGGCGGGTATGCGTGAGTTTTCCGGGGCGCGGCACAAAGAAATTTGTGGAGCGTTACGCGCAACTCGAGCTGGCGTGAGGCTCGATTGCTTCGCAAGGTTGCGTCTCCTCGCCAGCCAAGGTACATTGAGGCACCTCGGCGCGAATCGGCGCCGCGGCAGTCAGGTACGAACCGCCGGGCAGTTCCAAGCGATCGGAGCGCATGAGTGGGATCAGATCTCTTCCGCTGCAAGAGTATCGATCAACTGTTGTCGGATTCCGAAAATGCCGAAGTTGGCTTAAAGAAATCGCTGGGCTGGGTGAGCCTTACGGCGCTGGGCATCGGCGCGGTGATTGGATCGGGAATTTTTACGGTGATCGGGACCGCGATTGCCGGGCAAAAACTGCAAGCGTCTTCCATTCTCAACGCTCCGCTTCTTGAATACCTGATTTACCATTCGCCTTCCTTTGGACGGCCCGGGGCGGGACCCGCGATTGCGCTGTCCTTCGTGCTGGTAGCTATCGTTTGCGGGTTCGCGTCGGTGTGTTACGCGGAACTGGCGGCGATGATTCCGATTGCCGGTAGCGCGTATACCTACACATACGCGACGATGGGCGAGCTTATCGCGTGGATTATCGGCTGGGACCTGATCCTGGAATACGCGGTGAGCAACATGGCGGTGTGCGTGGGATTTTCAGCCCACATTGTCGACCTGCTGGATTTTTTTGGTATTCATCCCAGCGCGCGCTGGATTTCCCCTGCTTATCTTCCGACCGGTTTATCGGATTTTGAGGGGAACGTCCTTCTCAGTCCGGGGTGGCACTTTGGATTCAACTTCCCGGCATTTTTGATCGTGATGCTGTTGACGGTGATTCTGATTCGCGGCATCCGGGAATCGGCGGGCGCGAACAACATCATGGTGCTGCTGAAAATTTCGGCGATTTTAGTGTTCATCGCGTTTGCCGCGCGGCTAATACATCCGGCGAACTGGCATCCTTTTGCGCCGAATGGGTGGCCGGGGATTTTGACGGGCGGGTCGATCGTATTTTTCACGTATATCGGATTTGATTCGGTATCGACAGCGGCGGAAGAGTGCAAGCGGCCGCAGCGGGATTTGCCCATCGGAATTATCGCCACATTGATTGTCTGCACCATCCTGTATATCGGCGTGGTGGTGGTGTTAACGGGCCTGGTGCCCTGGCAGACGTTGCTGGATGATGCCGCTCCGGTGGTGAATACGTTAAGGAAATTGCACTTCACGGGAGTGCGACTGGTAGTGCTGATTGGTGCGCTGCTGGGGATGATTTCTTCTTTGCTGGTTTTTCAACTGGGGCAAGCGCGCGTATGGTTTGCGATGTCGCGCGATGGTTTGCTGCCGCGTGTTTTCAGCCGAGTGCACCCGCGCTTTCAGACACCGGATTTTTCGACGCTGATGGCGGGGATCGTGGTGGGAATTCCCGCGGGACTGCTGGATATTGGAACGCTGGCGGACCTTTCGAATATCGGCACGCTGTTCGCATTCGCGCTGGTGGCTGGGGGAGTTTTGATTTTGCGTTATCGCGAACCGAACCGAAGAAGAGCGTTTCGCGCGCCGGGCGGGCCGATCGCGCC
>JBBSFG010000161.1:0-8356 GCA_038238965.1 Candidatus Acidiferrales bacterium
CTGGACGACAGCCGGGCGCAAAACGGCACGACGCCAGTGCAATATCTGAACAAGATCGGCATCCTGGGGCCGGATGTGGTGGCCGCACACTGCATTTTTGTGGACGACACGGACCGCAAGATTCTTGCCGAGAAGCATGTTGGCTGTGTCCACAATCCGTCCAGCAACATGATGCTGGCCAGTGGAGTTTCGCCGGTGCCGGAGCTGCGGGCCGCCGGGGTGGCTGTGGGCCTGGGCACCGATGGCCCTGCGGGCAGCAACAACGACCTCGACCTCATGGAAGAGATGGACCTCGCGGCCAAATTGCAGAAAATTACCAAAATGGATCCGTTGGCGCTGGGAGCCAAGGCTGTTGTGGAGATGGCCACTATCGACGGGGCGAAAGCTTTGCACATGGAGAAAGAAATAGGTTCGCTGGAGCCAGGCAAAAAGGCTGACGTTGTTCTAATCGGGTTGAACGAACCCAACGCCGTTCCCATGTACGATATTTACGCGCAGTTGGCGTACGCGCTGAAGGGTAGCGACGTGGAGACGGTAATCATCGGTGGACGCGTGGTGATGCGCGATCACCAGTTATTGACGGTTAAAGAGGATGAGGTGTTCGCGAAGGCGCGCGAATACAAGAAGAAAGTGGAGGCCTCGCTGAAGTGAAATGTTTTCTTTTGAGCCTGCTGCGCCCAGTCCCACTTTTGAAGCGGGTCCTAGGATTACGTCAATCCAATTTTGTGAACGTGAACCAAAAGAGTCTTGGAATCCACGGTCCCGGTGATCTGAACGTCTTTTCCAGAAAACCGTCTTGCCTGTTGCTGATCATCAAGCGCGTATACGGCTCCGTCGCGCTCCTCGCGAAAGACAAACTTCCGGTGCCGGTGAGAGATCCTTCCCGAAAGTGTCCGAACGTCCAGATGCAATCCGCCGGGCAGTAGCTCTGGTGCGGTTGAGGAGGCAGTTACCGGTCGAGGATGTTCCACGATCACCAGCACCGCGCCTACCACTGGCAGCGCTGAGGCCAGAAGCACGGTTCCCAATGTCGTCAGTCTTATGCGTTTCATTATCCACCTGGATAAAATTCTGGCTGGGGCATTGATGTGGCTGGCGATGAATAGAGGAGCACCTGGAACGCCAAAGTAGACCGCACGGTAAATTAAATGGCGACAGCGAGTTAGCGATCAGCGGCCATTCGTCCGAATGTTACGGGGAGCAAATACTGGAAAAATTTACAGCCCTGTAACGATCCAGGGGAATCAATAACATCAGGAGACTTGATCGTACGTATCGTACGTGCCCGCGATGGCGCGGACTTCTTCCAAGGATTGCTCTCGCAGCAGCACACCATCCTCAAGCACCGTTTCAAGGGCATTCGAACCTAGCGCCGGTTCAGGCGGCAGCGACTCGCCGTCGACGACCTCCACGGTGGCGAATCCCTTGCCATTGTGAATCAGATTAAATCGCCCGCCCTTGCTGGCCTTGCTGGGATCGGTAATGGGATTCTTGTAGACGTTCTGCCACTTGCCGTTGCGGTCGATGGCCGAGCATTTTAATGCAAACTTTAACGTGTCGCGATTCACCTGCTGGAGCAGCGCGCCGCCCATGCCGTAACTCCAGATGTCCTGCGACCAACCCCGTCGCGTGAGTTGCGCGGTGATGTTCTGTATGGTGTAAAAATTTACGCCGTCACCTTGAATAAAACGGACACAAGGCACGGTGGTCTTCCAGCCTTTGCGATTCACTTCATACCCGAATACTTCACTGACAATTTTAAACAGCTCTTCGAGCACGGTCACGGCATCACCGGAATCGGGTCGAATAATCAGCGTACCGTTACGCTGCAGAATCTTGTCGCGCAACGCTCCGCCCCATAAATTGCGTACCGCGTTGTAAATGTTGTAGGAATCGCTGACGCAGGCGACCAGGCCTTCCGGACAATTCTCCAGAATATTGGCGTAGGCCTCGAGCTCGTGCTCTTCGCCCCAGGCCGTAATGGTGGAATGTTCGGAGGCGGGAATACTGTAGCCGGCGCAATCAAGCGGCTTATCACTTGTGAGATCGGCGGAATAAAACTGGTTGAGCAGTTGGATGGACGCCAGCGTATCGGTCCCGAAAAAATTCAGCAGATGCGCGGCCCCGCCGATGGCCGCCGATTCCTTGGATGAAACGCCTCGAAATCCAAAATCGTGCAACTTGAAAGGAAGCAGCGCTGGATCGCCGGTGCGCACCAGGGCTTTGCCGATCACCTGCTTGATGGCGCGCGAAAGCGTGGCGACGGTGATGGGATACCAGATTTGCAGCAGGACCGTTTCGGCCCAGTTCGTCAGCCAGTAAAACTCCGGATCGGTGTTTTCGATGGTGATCAGCGCGTTGTGGCTCTTGACCACCGTACCTTCTTTGACGGCGCGAATGCGCAAGGGCAAGCGGCCGCCATGCTTGGCGTATAAAGATTTAAAACCTTCATAGTTGAAGGATTTGGGATGGCCCTGAAAATGCGCGTGCGCAATTCGGCGGGCTTCTTCCACATCGTCAAGCGTAAACACCTGTCCGGCGAAATTGGATTTCAGGATGTATTGCAGCATGGCCAGCATGGTTTCATCGAACATGCCGCCGCGCGATTCCACGTAGGAATAAATATGGCGCGTGTCTGGCGGATATTGCCACCAGTGCGTCAGTTTGTAGGAATCCGTATTGAGGATGGGATTCAGGCGCAGCGACTGCATCGAAACTCCTGGCGGGAAGTGAATGGAATCCGCGCTCGAGCCGGGCTAAGCTGGCCGTGAGGGAAAAGCGCAAATGGTTGCAATGCAGGATGAATTGTCACTGAAATGAGAATAGCAAAGAACCTGGGTAAAGCGGGGCTGCTGGCCGGGCTGATGTTCTGCGCCGTGGCAGTTCATGCAGCGGACGGCGCGCACTGCAGCGGCGGCCTGGAATTGAGACTCAGCACCGCGCAGACGACTCAAGGCAATCTGATTCTTGCGCAGGTACAAAGCAACAGGGCGTTAACGGAAATTAGCGGAAAGTGGAACGATCGCACTGTGTATTTCTGGAAAGTCAAACCAGGCTCGGGAACGACGCCAGTTTCCAAAGTTGACCGTCGCGAAGCTCTGCTGGGTGTGGATTTAGAAAAGCCCCCAGGGACGTATGAATTGTCTGTCGCTGCGATCACGGCCGATGGGCAGCGTGCGGAGTGTACCGGGAAATTGGTTGTGACCGCCGGCAGGTTTGCCACGGAAAAGCTGACCGTCGAGAAGCAATTCGTGGACCCGAACGAACAGCAAGCCACCCGCGCGGTGGAGGAACAGAAAAAATTGCGAGAATTATTCGAGCACGTTACGCCTGAAAAATTGTGGCAGGGGCCTTTTCGGCTGCCTTTGAGCGGCGCGAAACAGGGAACAAATTTTGGAAAGCGGCGCGTCCTGAACGGACAGCCACGCTCGCTGCACACCGGCGCGGATTTCCCCGCTCCCACTGGAACGCCGGTACATGCCACGCAAGCTGGCCGCGTAGTCTTGGCTGAGGACCTGTATTTTTCCGGCAACACTGTCATTGTCGACCATGGTCTGGGAGTGTATTCCCTGTACGGCCACTTATCGGCCACGGATGTCGCGGTGGGTGACACCGTGAAGGCAGGAACAGTTTTAGGAAAAGTGGGCGCCACCGGGCGCGTCACCGGCCCGCATCTACACTGGGGACTGACCGTGAACAAAGCCAGAGTTAATCCCGTTCGACTGGTCAGCCTGCTGCAAAAGTCGCAGTTCGGCCGCCGATAACTGGCGCCCCCTCACGACTAATGTTGCTTGTCGATTTTTTTAGTGGACCGCCAGATCCGTCTCCTGGGAAATGGGTAATCCGCATTGAAATCCGGCGGTACATCGGTACTGCAATCTGAAAGATTTTGTGGTACCGTTTGCCTATTGTCCTTGGAGAAGTTGCGAGGCAAAGTAAGGTCTGGTTTGGATAGATTCGCGATGAGTTCCTCGTATTTGCGTTACGTCCGGTTGCGAACCCGTCCATACCAACTGGCTCCCGCCCGCTCTGTCATGCGCCGAGCTAGACCAGGTCTTAGTCGCGTTTAAGGATAACGAAGGCTTAACCTATGTCCCTGCTTCATTTTCGATTTAAAGAGCGCCGCCGTACGGTTCGAGTGACCTTGACTGTGGGATTGACGTTGCGGTGGCAATCGGAATCGGGCGATAAGTTTTCAGTGAAGACAAATTCCCATTCGGTGAGCAGGGAAGGTGGCCTGTTCCCGTTGGAAGAACCCATAGTGGTGGGCCAGACCGTACACATGGTGAACGAAAATAGCGGCAAATCGATCGAATGCAAAGTCACGACCATCCGCAAAGCCCGCGATGGCAAGACTTACGTGGGCGTTGAATTCGTCGCCACCGACGCCAACTTCTGGCAAATGTGTTTCCCGGTACCCGGCACCCGCCCGCTGCGCCGGACGGTTTCGTCGAAAGTCTCCGCGTAACGATTTTCCCCCGATTCGGCAGCTTAGCCCTTCTAGACTTCGATTTTGGTAGCACCTTTCTTCGTTCATTCTTTTCGTTCATCTGGCATCAGCGATATTCTGAGGGCAGAGGTCTGGTTTGTCCGTCTCACCCCCAACGTTGATCGGTTTGTTATCCGATACCCACGGACTATTGCGGCCGTCCGCTTTGCGAGCCTTGCAGGGAGCGGAGTTGATTATTCACGCGGGAGACGTTGGCGACGCGGCAATCCTGGACGCGTTACGGAAGCTTGCGCCCGTTGTAGCGGTGCGAGGTAACGTAGACACTGAAGAATGGGCGCAGGCGTTGCCCATTACCGAAGTGGCGGACGCGGGGCCAGCGCAGATTTTCGTCTTGCATGATGTCAAACAGCTCGATTTGAATCCCAGGATTGCCGGATTTTCCATGGTGGTCAGTGGTCATTCTCACCAGCCTGGGCAAACCGAGCGTGACGGCGTGATTTATATCAATCCGGGAAGCGCCGGGCCGCGCAGATTTCAATTACCGATAACGGTGGCAAGGCTCGACATGAAACGGCGCCTCTGGAAGGCCGACTTCATCGACGTGAGCGCAGCGTAGAAAAATCAGCGGATTTGACCTATCGCCATCAAGTTGCGTCGAAGATGATTGCGCCAAGCCACAGTGATAGACTTGGGCTATGGCTACCAGAAAGAAAACCCGCAAAAAGAAAAGCGCCCCTCGTAAAAAATCCGGCGCGCGCAAGGTGAAGAGTACAGCGTCAGGCGCTTCCCGCAAGATGAAGTCTCGCGCACAAAAATCTCGCGCGCCAAAATTAAGATCAAAGATACGCGGGACAAAGGCCAAGCCGGCAACGAAATCCAAAACGCGCAAACCGGCGTCCCGCAAAGCGGCCCCTCGTGAAACTGCTCGCGTTTTTAGGTCAACTTTGCCGACTCGCGGGGAAAGCCAGGCCCCCGAAACGGAGTTCGAGGCCAAAGGGCTGGGATCGCGATCGGGCGGCCAATCCGGTGATCTCCAAGGCCTTTCCGATGTCGAGAGGGCGGATTCTGAAAGTGTTGGCGAACTCCTCGAAGAAGGCAACTCGTTTGAGGCTGAGGTCGTTAAAGGCGTCCAGGATGCTCCCGACGCCGACGTTTCGGAAGTGCATACGCACCAGGAGCGTGAAGAACTCGACTTGCCGGAAGACTTTCGAGAAAATTGAAACGGATTGCACTGGGCGATTAACTTGCACAATTCTTAAATGCTATCCTGCCGGTCCTCGCGCTAATCTGCTGCGTTTACCTCTCGCCATACTCGCGCTACACGCGCCCTCCACAACGAATACACATTTCACCTGATTGGTCCGTGTCACGGCTGCGGGTACTTTCAATGTGCCTGGAAATAGCCAGGAGGGCCAATGCGACTGGATCCAAAATTTCTAGACACCAGGGCGGGAAAAGCAATTTACGTAGGAAGTGTGACTCTGATTTTGTCGGCGATCGGCGGTTGGGCCGTGCTCGCGCACCAGGACGCGCCGGCGAAGTCGAGTAACACCATGTCTGCTGAAGCAAAACCATCCGTGGCCGACACGCACTTTGCAAAAGAAGCCGCGCAAGGTGGAATGGCGGAAGTCAAGCTGGGGCAGCTTGCGCAAGATAAGGGTTCAAGCAACAGCGTGAAGAGTTTTGGAAAACGCATGGTGGACGATCACTCCAAAGCAAACAACAAACTCAACGGCGTGGCGTCCCACGAAAACATCACCCTTCCCGCCGAAATATCGGCAAAAGATCAAGCTACCTATGACCGGCTTTCCAAACTGAATGGAGTTGCCTTTGATCGCGCGTACGCGAAAGATATGGTGAAAGATCGCCAGACGGACGTTGCCGCTTTCGAACAGGAAGCCAACGGCGGGAAAGCCAATTCGTTGAAGACCTTCGCGTCGGAAACGCTACCCACTCTTCAGGACCACTTGAAGGACGCCAAAGAAATGATGAAGAGCGTGCGCGCTTCATCAGCTTCCCGGAACAACCCAAAAGCGAACACCGGCGGCCGCTAGCCTGGCATGCCATCCTTACAAAGAAAACCCATCCTCCTCGACGGGGATGGGTTTATTTATTTCCGATCCCTATTGTAATTGGGCGTTTTTTGCGGCGGTTTGATTAGCAGTAACGTCGCCGCGTGGTGTCATGGAAACTACCAGGTATTCGCGCTCTCTACCGTCCGTTTCCGGTACACGTAGCAGCAGTTTGTCCTTGTGCAGACGGAATTGCGCCGATTCCCCAATAGGCAGCAGCACCGGGTGCTTATCATCCTTGGGCCGGATGCGATAAATTAGGCGGTCAGACTGGAGAATGTACTCCTGGCACAACACTTCCTGGGTCTTTTGATGCTGGCCGTCGGTGCCCAGCAATTCGCCCGTCACTGTTTTACTTCCTTTTTCCGCGAATCCGCAAGATGTAGAATCCATTTGCAGCAGTACGCCGGTCTGATAGGCGGGCTTGTCTTTGCCGTTGGCAACACATGCGGCGATCAGAAACACGCCTGGCAATAGAAAACGATTCATGGGTAGATTCTCCTTTACGGCATCGTTTTAGAAATAGACTCAGCTTCGCCGTTTCAACCATTGTCTCAAACGGCTGTAGCCAGGTTGAGCGGACACAGTAACGATGTTTCGCCGGTTATACCGGCCCTGCGTACAGGTCGGTCATAGAAGCAGGACAGTAAGTAGAAAAGCATTTTCAAAGTGGGTAAGTTGCTGCGCGAGGCGAATATGAAAGTCTTCGGTGGATACGGTTTGGCCGTAGGGGTTTTGGCTGCGGGAATTTCAGCGGCGATTTTTGCGGCGCCTGCCCGGCTGCCGGTTTCGCCGGCCCAGTCAAATTCGGGCGGGGCGGACAAGGGCGATGTCGAACGCGGGCACTACCTCGTGGAAGAAGTCGCCAAATGCGCGGAATGCCACACACCCCGCAACGAACGCGGCGAGCTGCGTGCCGATGCCTGGCTGCGCGGCGCGACGGTGTGGATCAGGCCTGTCGCAAATATTCCAAACTGGGCCGATCATGCTCCGGCGCTTGCCGGTTTTCCGAGCTTTACCGAGGAACAAGGCGAACGCATTTTGGAAAAGGGCACCGGTCCCGAGGGAGAAGTGTTGCGGCCTCCGATGCACATTTACCATATGAATCACGCCGACGCGAAGGCCATCATCGCGTACTTGAAATCTTTGCCGGCTGGAGACTAAAAGCTGCGTCTCGGTACCGCCCTAGCTAAATCAACGCGGCTTCTACTTAACGGGGAACCAGGCAAGGCCGGAATCACCGGGCCTGCAGTTATCGCGCGCGGTGGAATTCCACGTATTCTCTTCCGACATACAGGCGATACGTGCCGCTGGCCGGCGCTGCCGCAATTTGCAGGGGTACCGGACGCTTCAGATCGGCATCGTGCCGCGAAGCGCCTTGAACTACATCGTGGGCGCCGACATCCATGATCACGAATTTTCCTCCATTCAGAAATCCAAAACCGTATGCCCCAGGCGGCAAAGTTTGTCCGCCAAAATCCAGGGCAACCTCAGTGATCAGATAGCCCTGATATTTTTCGCGCAGGCCCGAGGAATATCCCGAACTGTCCACCAGGGCCGCCAGCGCATAGAGATCATCGGAAAAACGCACGCCAGCGGAGTTGCGCAGTTGCACAGGAGCAGTCTGGCCTCGAAAAAAGACTGTTTCAGGGAACAGCTTGGGCGTAATATCCGCGGCTTTCAGAATCACTTCCTTGCCTGAGGAATCATCGGCCCGAGCCAAAAATGTCTCACAAACCGTGAGCGGGAGAAGCGCCAGCAGGACAACAAAGCATATTCGCCTACGAGTCATGAAATCTCCTTTTGAATGGCTGGCATCGTACCTCATTTCGAC
>JBBSFG010000162.1:0-8344 GCA_038238965.1 Candidatus Acidiferrales bacterium
CCCCCCGCCGGATCCCGTCAGCGATATTTGTGGAAAGAATTGTGCCTTCGCCACTCCAATTTCTGCATTCGCGGCAACCAGCGCCTGCTCCGTCTCGCGAATATCCGGCCGCCGCTCCAGCAGAGCGGAAGGCAAGCCCGGCGGCACCTCCGGCGGAAGCGACTGATCCACCAGCGCCAGCCCGCGCGCTACGCCTTGCGGATAATTCCCAAGCAAAATGCTGATGGCGTTTTCTTCTTGCGCAACTCGCCGCTCCAAATCGGGAATCTGCGCATTCGCCGAATCCAGCACCTGATGCGCTTGCAGAGCATCCAGCTTGGTAGCCACGCCGTGTTCCAGCCGCAGATTGGTCAGCTTGACGGAATCTTCCTGGCTCGCCACCGTGTCCCGCGTGATCTGCAGTTGCAGGTCGAGCTGCAGCAGAGTGAAGTAGTCGCTCGCGACATCGCTCACCAGCGTCAGGATCACCACCTGCCGGGCGTCTTCGGTGGCCAGCAACCGGGCGCGTGACGCCTCGTTCGCCCGCCGCAACTTGCCAAAAAAATCCAGCTGAAACGCCGCATCCGCCGTTAACGAAAGAAAATTAAACTTTGCCTGCGAGGTTGCATCTTTTCCGCCGCTGAAATTGCCGCCGCCTTGCACCTGCGGGAAAAGATTCGATCGCGTTATGGCCAACTGGGCGCGCGCTGCGTTGATCCGCTCGGTGGCGAGTTGCAAATCGTAGTTCTGCTTCAGCGCCGTCCGGATCAACTCCTGCAATTGCGGGTCCTGAAACACTTGCCACCAGGGCAGATCGGCATAGGAAGCTGCCTGCGCGTCCAATTTGGGATTGTCGTTTAGATCTCGAAATGTACCCGGCGCTTGAACCGCCGGGCGATGGTAGTTGGGGCCGGCCATACATCCCGCGATCAAACTGCAAGCCAAAGCAGCAAACGCCCACAACGCCGGTTGTTTGCGGGGATGCCAGGAATTTTTTGTTTTGGGCCACTGCGCCGCATAATTCATCTCAATCTCCTGGTGCCGGCGCGGGCGTAGCCGACAACGTTCCCGGCGCAGCTTCCTTGCCGGCCCCGGACCATTTCTCAACAACGTAAAAGGTCGCAGGCACAAAGAAAATTCCAATGACACTGGCGGCCAACATTCCTCCGATAACCGTAGTTCCCATAATCTGGCGCGCAACGGAACCGGCCCCCGTAGCGATCCATAGGGGCACGCAACCGAGAATGAACGCGAACGAAGTCATCAGGATCGGGCGCAGCCGCAGCTTGGCGCCTTGCAGCGCGGCATCCGCCAGCGGCGTTCCGCTTTCAAACTTGTCCTTCGCGAATTCCACGATCAAGATCGCGTTCTTCGCAGCCAATCCAATCAGCACAATCAAACCGATCTCCGAGTACACATCGATCTCGATCTGCACCATGTACGGCGGCAGGAAAACACCGAGCAGCGCGCGGCGCAACCATAGAATCCCAAACGCCCCAAAGATCGCCACCGGCGTGCTCAGCAATACGCTGATCGGCAAAGTCCAACTCTCATACAACGCGGCCAGAATCAGGAACACAAAGAACAGCGACAGCCCGAAAATCGCCGACGCAGGAACACCCTGCCGCGCCTGCTGTTCTTGATAAGACATGCCCGAGTAATCGAAGCCCATTTCTCGCGGCATGGTCTGTCGAAATACTTCTTCCAGCGCAGCGGTAGCCTGGTCGGCGCTAAAACCCGGGGCGGCGCCTCCATTAATTTGCGCGGCACGGTACTCGTTGAAGCGCATCGTAAATTCCGGCCCAAGCCGGGGCTTGACGCTCGTCAGCGTGGATAGCGGTACGGCCTCGCCTTTACTGTTGCGAACGTAGAACTGCCCGACATTTTCCGCCTTGGAGCGATATTGGTCTTCAGCCTCGATGTAAACCTGCCATTGACGGCCAAAACGATTGAAGTAATTGATGAAGCTTCCACCCATGAAGGCCTGAATGGTGCGATAAACATCGCTTAGAGCCAAGCCCTGCTTCAATACTTTGTCGCGATCCACATCGACATATTCCTGGGGCACGTTGGGCAAAAACGTGGTGTTCAGGCCGGCGATTTCCGGTCTCTTGCGCGCCGCTTCCAGAAAGATGCCGAGATTCTTGGCCAGAAACTGGACATCGTTGCCCGCCCGATCCTCAAGAACAAACGTGAATCCTCCGGAAGTGCCCACTCCAGGAATCGCCGGCGGGGAAAAGCTGAACGCGATGGCCGCAGGCATGCCGCTCAATTCGCGGTTCAGATGGGCCTTGATGGCCTGAAATTGTTCATCGCGAGACTTACGTTCATCCCAAGGCTTGAACGTCACAAAAAAGAAGGCGTTGTAACTGGTACGCACGTAGCTCAACAAACTGAAGCCCACAACGCTGGTTGCGTATTGAACTCCCGGCGTATCCCTCAGGATTTTTTCCACATCGGCAGCAACAGCAGTCGTCCGTTCCAGCGAAGCTCCATTTGGTAGCTGAAGATTCACGAAAGCGTAGCCCTGGTCTTCATCCGGAAGGAAGCTGGACGGTACACGCGTCGAAAAAAAACCGCCCGCCACGCCAAACGCCAGCAGCAACACCAGCATGAACGCGGTTTTTCGAATCAGTGTCCCGCTCCAACGAACGTACCCGTCGGTGACCCGCTCAAAGACGCGGTTGAACCAATCGAAAAATCTTCTCAGCAAACCGCCGCTCTCCGTCTTCTTCCGTAGCAGCAGCGCGGCCAGGGCAGGGCTGAGCGTAAGCGCGTTAAACGCCGAAAGAAGAACAGATATCGCAATGGTGACTGCGAATTGCTGGTAGAGCCGGCCGGTGATCCCAGGAATGAAGGCAGTCGGTACAAAGACAGTGGAGAGCACCAGCGCAATTCCCACCACCGGGCCGGAAAGTTCCTCCATCGCTTTCAACGCCGCGGCCTTGGGAGTCATGCCTTCTTCGATGTGGCGTTCGACACCTTCAACGACCACGATAGCGTCGTCAACCACCAGCCCGATGGCCAGCACAAGTCCGAACAGAGACAGCGTATTGATGGAGAAGCCAAACAACGGGAAAAACATGAATGTGCCGACCAGCGAAACCGGCACAGCCAGCAGCGGAATCAACGTAGCCCGCCATCCCTGCAAAAAAATGTAGACCACCAGAATCACCAGTGCCAGCGCGATCAGCAGGGTCTTGACGATTTCCTTGATGCCTTCGGTTACCGCGCGCGTCTGGTCCAGCGCCACGACGTAGTCCATATCCTCCGGGAAGCGCTCTTTCATCTGCGCCATCAACTTTTTCACTCTTGCTGCGGCATCGACCGCGTTCGAACCGGGCAACTGATACGTTGCGATAATCGCGCTCGGTTGGCCGTTCAAGCGGCCGAGCACGCTGTAGTCCTGCGAACCCAGTTCGATCCGCGCCACATCCTTTACTCGCACGATCCCGCCATCCGGCGTCTCACGCACCACGATCTGTCCAAATTCTTCCGGCGACGCCAACCTCCCTTGCGCCAGCACCGAGTACGTAAATTCCTGCCCCTTCGGTGCCGGTTCGCCGCCGGCTTTGCCCGCCGGGTTCACGGTGTTTTGCGTCTGGATAGCCGTGACGATTTCGGGAACGGTGATGCCCAGCTTCGCCAGTTGGTCCGGCCTTACCCACAGTCGCATCGCGTATTGCCCCGCACCGAATACCTGTACGTTGCCGATACCCGGCGAACGCGTGATGGGGTCCGTGATATTGATGTACGCGTAATTCGCCAGAAACTTGGCGTCGTACGTTCCATGTGGCGAATACAACGCCAGCAGCATCAGTGGCGCGCTTACCGACTTTCGCACCGTAACGCCGAAATTGTTGACGTCTGCGGGAAGCTGCGAAGCTGCTTGCGTCTCGCGCGCCTGCGTAAGAATCAAATCCGTGTTCGGATCCGTCTTCACGTCGAAATTCACAATCAGCGTGGTGTTCGAATTGCCCGTAGCGTTCAGCGAGTACATGTAATTCATGTTGTCCACACCGCTGATCTGCTGCTCGATGGGAGTCGCCACCGCCTGCTCCAGCGTTTGCGCGTCCGCGCCGACATAGGTCGCCAGCACTTGAATTTCCGGCGGAGCAATGTTGGGGAACTGCGCAACGGGCAGGCTCAATACACTGATGGCGCCCACGATCAACATGACGATGGAAATGACCATGGCGACGATCGGGCGATTGATGAAGAATTTTGACATGGAAGGCTATCGACCCTTGCTTTCCGGGCCCGCAAATGGCTTGGGATTCACCTGCATCCCGGCGCGCACTTTCTGCACCCCTTCGGCAACCACGCGCTCACCTTGTTTTAGTCCGTCAACGATAATCCACTGGTTGCCAACGCGATCGCCCACTTTCACCGTTCGAATGCTGATTTTATTCTGATCGTCCAGCGCGGCAACTTGATACCCGCCCTGCAGGTCCGACACCGCGCGCTGCGGCACCAGCAACGCATTCGGCTGCACGCGCACCACCGCGCGCACCTTGCCATATCCCCCCGGCCGCAGAATATTCCCAGGATTCGGAAATAGTCCCGCGATTCGAATCGCCCCGGTACTCTGATTCACCTGCCGGTCCGCAAAGTAGAAAGTGCCCGAATGCGGATAGGGCAATCCGTCCGCCAGTATCAGTTCCAGTCGCAGGTTCTTGTCTGCCGCCAACCGGGTAGTCTCCGTCGGAAACCGTCTGTTCCACTCCAGATATTCCCGCTCGCTCACCGTGAAATACACCTTGATAGGATCGACCGTCGACACCGAGGTTACCGGCCCGCTGCTCGGATTGACCAACGATCCCACCTGCAGTTGCGCCTGTCCCGCGATGCCGTCGATGGGCGCGACAAGGCGCGTGAAATCCAGGTTGATCCTGGCCGTTTCCTGCGCCGCCTCCGCACTCTTGATTTGCGCTTTCGCCGTTTGTACCGTGGCCTTGGCCGCCAGGTTATTCTGGATGGCGTTGTCCATATCTTGCTGGCTGGCCGCTTGCTCCTTTGCCAGAGGCACGTAACGATTTACATCGAGTTCAGTTCTGCGTTGCACAGCCTCAGCGTTGGCTAAACCGGCGGTCGCCTGCGCCAACTGCCCCTCCGTTTGATCCAGCACCGCCTGAAACGGTCGCGGGTCAATTTCAAACAATAACTACCCTTGCTTGACGAATGCTCCCTCTTGGTACCCTTGCTTCAGGAGGTAGCCGGTGACCTGCGCCCGCACGTCCGCGTTGGTAAATCCATCGAGCGTACCGATCCATTCGCCATAAACCGGAACATCCTTCTGCTCGACCTGCACCACCTCAACATCTGGCGGGGGCCCCGCCGCCCCTGAAACACCCTTCGGCCGTGTCGCTCCAATAATCACCGCGATGACCGCCAGGAAAAGCGCCCCACCTATCCAGAATTTGTATTTCGACAACATTTCTTCTCTCCGCCGTCGAGATCTTCTCGCCGAACGCCACGAATGTTTATCTTGGATGTGCGCGACCGCGATTCGGTCACGTCCGCACTTTTATCACGAACAGCCCAGCCTTGCCATGCCGATGTTTTTCGCACGTGGCAACTCGCGCCGCCATAACACGGCTGCTCCACGCCGGTGGAATATTGCGGTCGGATGTTGGTTTGCACGTTGTTTTGGGTTTTTGCTTTGATCGACCAAAATTCAATTCGTTCTGACTCCATCAACAAACACAAGAAAATCGGAGGGTCCCATCCTCAGGTTTCTGGAGGGTAGGTCCCTTAGGGTGGGAACATCAAGCCTTAGGTTTCTGGAGGGGTTAGGGTCTTGAAAGGTGGAAACATCAAGCCTTCAACAGCGAGCCCCCGGCAACGCAACCGGCGGTACAATCATCCTATTCCAAAAGTGACACAGCAATCCCGACGGATACTGACTCTTTGATGGTAACCAGTGAGGCCACGTGAACGCTCGACCGCGACTCGCCGCCGCATTCGCATTACTGATCCCACTCATCCTCCAGGCAGGCCAGAACGCCCAACAGAAGGACCAACCGAACTCCCCCATGCCCGGAATGGACATGAGCGCCAACGACGACATGGGTGACATGGGCCCCAGCATGGCGGCCATGGCCGGCCACATGTACATCACTCCCCTGCGCACCAAACAACCCGGTGACATGGAAAAAACCAAAGCCGTCGTCGCCCAGCTCAAATCCACCATGGACCGCTATAAGGATTACCGCAAAGCCTTGGCCGACGGATACGTCATCGCCAACCCCAAGCTCAAGCAGTCCCAATATCATTTCCTCAACCAGGCCAACACCCGTGAAGCCGATCTCCACTTCGACGCCACCAAGCCCACCGCGCTGCTCTACCGCCGCACTCCCATGCAGGAATACAAGCTTGAGGGCGCGATGTTCACCACCAGCCCCGACGCCACCGAAGACGAGCTTAACCAGCGCATCCCCCTAAGCGTGGTGCGCTGGCATCGTCACGTCAACTACTGCGCCGCTCCGGAAAGCCGCATCAGCGACTATCAGGCCGCCCATCCGAAATTCGGCATGTTCGGCTCCATCAACACCAAAGAAGCCTGCGAAGCCGAAGGCGGAGAATTCCACCCTTTCATGTTTACCTGGATGATTCACGTCTTCCCCTATGAAACCGACTTCAAACAAGTCTTCTCCATGAACGACGACGTCCCCCACGTCCGCTGAGGTGGTGCGCCTCGGTCCGCCCTCCGCCCCTCGTTCAATCGGTTGCAACTCTTCCTACCGCGGTTTATAGTGTGGAAATGAGCTGCAACCCGTCATCGCGCTGTTGTCGTTGCCGCCTCGACAGCACAGCGATGGCATGACCGTTTTTCGTCCCGCCCCGCACCATCCATCGCGTGCAGAAAAAATGTTTCGGCCGTAACCGTCCTACAAAGTTCCGTCACGGGGCGAAGCACAAAAATCCAGTAGAACGCAAAGGAGAATTAAGAATCATGACCGTCACCGACGAAATCCTCTCAGCGAATAAAGACTACGCGGCAAAATTCGAACTCGGCGGCCTCGCCATGCCCCCCGCCCGCAAGATCGCCATTCTCGCCTGTATGGACGCCCGCCTCTCCGTTGAACAGCTCCTCGGCCTCAAGACCGGCGACGCCCACATCATCCGCAACGCCGGAGGCATCGCCACTGAAGACGCGCTTCGCTCCCTGATCATTTCCCATCACCTGCTTGGTACGCAGGAAATCATCGTCATCAACCACACCGATTGCGGCATGCTCACGTTCACCGACGACCAGCTCCTCGACAAGCTGGAAGAAAAAACCGGCGTTTCCACCGTCGCTCCCGCCCACTTCCATTCCTTTAGGGACTTGGAAGGAAATGTCCGCCGCCAGGTCGCACGCATCAAAAACCATCCCTACGTGCAAAACGTCGCCGTCCGCGGTTTCGTCTACGACGTCAAATCCGGCAAACTCACCGAAGTGCTCGAGCAGCGTCCGCGCACTTCCCAGCAATCGGCCTGATCCCAACGCCGCTACACGCGCTTTTGATGCCCCATGTGCCGCCCTTGCACATGGGTTTTTTTTCCGACTACCTCAGTCTGAATACACCATCATCAAATGGCTTTGCACGCCGTCTCAAATCCCAACAGTGAAGATTGGATTTGCCTTCCGCTCCTCTTGATATATGCTCTTGCCGAGGAACGCTATGCGAACAATCCTTCTCATCATACTAATTCTTCTACTGCTGGGAGCTTTGCCCACGTGGCCCTACAGCGCTGGTTGGGGCTACTACCCCAGCGGCGGCCTCGGCCTCGTCCTGCTGATCATCGTTATCCTGGTTCTCGCAAAGAAGATCTAAACCCCACGCCACGCGATCCATGGACGCGTTGGTTTGCTGTCGCTTGATCTTGGCAACCATCTCAGCCAACGTACCCAGACCTTTCATTCCGAGCGGTGTGGCGCGGCCTTTTCTTCCTCGTTCGCTCGTGCGAACGAGCCGCGCCACAAAGTCGAGGAATCTCTCTTCGATTGATCGCGGAACCAAGTTGACGGGTACTCGACGTTCCGCTCCCCTATCTGCCCGCCCTCATTCCGTCGCCGGCTTGCTGACCTGCGCGGCGACCGAAACTACTAGTCAAAATTCTCCAGTCTTTCCTACTCCCCCGCGTAATACCCGTCCCGCGCCTGCACCACCAGCTCCTTCTCCTTCGTCGTCACTTGCAACTTATGAAATCCCGCCCCGGTATTTTTGTCCGGCGTATATCCCAGGCTGTATTGACTCCGCAGTTCTTCCTCAATCTGCGCGTAAATCTTCTCCACCGTCTCCTTCTTCGACACCTCGAACATTCGCCCGCCGGTCTCTTTCGAGATCTCCTGCAATATTTTTTTTCCGTCCGGCCGGTC
>JBBSFG010000163.1:0-8309 GCA_038238965.1 Candidatus Acidiferrales bacterium
CAGGTCGACACAAAAAGATTATTACGAGGTGTTGAGCGTCAAGCGCGAGGCGACGGTCGAGGAGATCAAGGCTTCGTATCGCCAGTCGGCGTTGAAGTGGCACCCGGATCGCAATCCGGTGAACAAAGAAGAAGCGGACGTCAAATTCAGAGAGTGCACCGAAGCGTACAGCGTTCTAAGCGATCCGCAGAAGCGGCAAGTCTACGATACGTACGGACACGCGGGGCTTTCCGGTTCGAACATGGGGACGGACTTCAACAGTTCCGTGTTTCAGGATTTCCACGACATCTTCGGGGATTTTTTTGGATTCGAGGATTTGTTTTCCGGGGGCGGCCGCCGTGGGCGCGGCCGAACGCAACGTGGCTCGGACCTGCGTTACGACATGACGCTGACGTTTGAAGAAGCGGCGGCGGGCGTGACCACCAAGGTGAAGCTGCCCAAGCAGGATTTGTGCGCGACGTGCGGCGGAACCGGCGCGAAAAAAGGTACCGGTGCTACGACCTGCGCGACGTGTGCGGGGCGCGGGCAGATGGCGTACCAGCAGGGATTTTTTACCATTACACGGACGTGTCCGGCGTGCCAGGGCGCGGGGCAAATTATTCGCGAGCGCTGCGTGGACTGCCGCGGAAACGGGCGCGTAGAGCGCGAGAAAATCATCGAACTGCGCATCCCGCCGGGCGTGGATTCGGGAACAAGACTGCGCGTTACCGGCGAAGGGGAAGGCGGGCCGAACGGCGGGCCGGCCGGCGATCTGTATGTAGTTCTGGATGTGAAAGAGCACCAGTTTTTTGAGCGGCGCGGCGCGGATTTGTATTGCACGATCCCTCTCAGCGTGGCGCAGGCGGCGCTGGGGACGGAACTACAGGTGCCGGGATTGGGCGGAGACGAGAAGCTGAAAATTCCCGAGGGCACGCAGAGCGACGCGGTGTTTCGCGTTAAGGGCAAGGGATTGCCTGATCCGCGCGGCGGGGGCAAAGGCGATCTTTATTACCATGTGCGGGTGTTGACGCCGACGAAACTTACTCGCGAGCAGCGGAAACTGATGGAGCAGCTTGCGGCTTCGTTGAAGGTAGAGAACAAGCCCGCCGATCGGAATTCTTCCATATTTGAAAAGGTGAAAGATATTTTTGGGTAGTTGAAGTCGTCCTCCGCAACCTCAGAATTTGTTCCCATGTTTATTAACTTGGAAACGATCGCGACAACGGCCAACGCGGCGCGCGCGATAGATCGAAGAGATTCCTCCGCTACGCAGGCCGACTCGTTGGCGTGCACGAATGGGAGGAAAATGCGTCGGCCTGCTCCGGGTCGGAGTGATCATTCCGGGCTGATGGTTCAGGTGATCGCCAAAAGCAAATGAGATGGGGGCTTCTGGGATAGAATCGTCGCGTGCGGCGGCGATTTTTCGTGGAACAGTTTGAGGAGCAACGAGCGGTGGTGGAGGGCGACAGAGCCCATCACCTCGGCGTGGTGCTGCGCGCGCAGGCTGGGCAGTTTTATGAATTGAGCGACGGCGCGCGAGTGTGGCTGGGGCGCATAGAAAGTGTGGCGCGCAATCGCGTGGAGTTTGCGCTGCTGGAGGAATTGCCGGCCAACGAACCAAAATTGAACGTGACACTGTTGCTGTCCGTGGTGAAATTCGATTCCTTTGAATGGGCCATCGAAAAAGCGACCGAGCTGGGGGTGACGAACGTCGTGCCGCTGGCGGCCGCGCGCAGCGAAAAGGGACTGCTTGCGGCGGCGGAAAAGCGTTCGGAGCGCTGGCGCAAAATAATTCTGGAGGCGGCGCAGCAGTCCCGGCGAGTTAGATTGCCGGTGCTGCATGCGGTTATTCGCCCGGAGACGGCGTTTGCGGAGCGCAAAGAGCGATTGGGAATATTTCTTTCGGAGCGTGCGAATGCGCCAGTGTTGCGCCTGGCGCTGAAAGATGTGGCGGCGATGGAGGTGGTGTTGGCGATCGGTCCTGAAGGCGGTTGGACCGATGAGGAATGTGAAGCGGCGGAACGCGGCGGATTCCGAAGCGCATCGCTGGGACATTTGATTTTGCGGGCGGAGACTGCGGTGGTTGCGGCTTTGGCTTCGTTGTCGTATGCGTTGGAACCATAGCGATTTATTAACGCGTGCCGCGGATGGCGGGGAATAGCAGTAATCACAGTGTGGCATCCAAGATGTTGGACAAAGTTCGACGAAACTGGGGGATTCGATAGCACATTCGCGCTCGAGGCAACGTGGACGGGTGTGAACCGAATCTTAATGAATAAGGACCGGGTCGAGCGGTGGTGGTAACCCTCTCCACGTGCGCGGTGAAAGGGAATCTGGCGCGTTCCGCAATGGTCGTGTTATAAATACGAGGCAACAACATGGAACACACCGACGAGAAGCCAGCGACGACGAGTGTAAATTCCCCCGGTACCGCTGGTATTGATTCCAGCACATCTTCTTCCAGCACAGCTTCTGAGCCGCCCCAACTGCTTTCGTTACGACATGAGATCCGCGTGTGGACCCGCGACTTGCTGATCGCCATTGGACTGGCGCTGGTCATCATCGTTTTTCTGTACCAGCCGGTGAAGGTGGAAGGCACCAGCATGGCTCCGCTGCTTTCCGACCAGGAACGCATCTTCATCAACAAATTTGTGTACCGCTTTGAAGCTATTCATCGCGGCGACGTGGTGGTGTTCTGGTATCCGCTGGATCGCTCGAAATCATTTATTAAGCGGGTCATCGCGCTGCCGGGTGAAACAGTTTCTATCCGGCAAGGAGTGGTGTCGGTGAACGGCAACGTGGTTCCCGAGCCGTACGTGCCGCCACAATACGAAGACGTGAGCGATTACGGGCCAGTCCGCGTTCCCAAAGACAGCTATTTCGTGATGGGCGACCATCGCATCAGCTCCAACGATTCGCGGGTGTTTGGGCCGGTGGCCAGTCGCTTCATTTACGGGCGCGCAGTGTTTGCCTATTGGCCGGTGGACCATTTCGGCTCGCTGGCGATGTCGGAGGCGGAAGCGAATACCAAATAGTTCGCAGGAGCCGGGTTTCAGCAGCATTGGAGTTTTTCAGGACGAGAATGAGAATAACAGGGGGAGCCACTGAACGAAGTTCAGCATCGACCCGCGACGCTCGCGCTGGAAGACGGTCGCATATTTAATGGCCGCGCGGCCGGCGCGATTACGCGCCGGGGCGGCGAAGTCGTTTTCAATACCAGCCTCACCGGTTACCAGGAAGTTTTCACCGATCCCAGCTATGCAGGCCAGATTGTCTGCCTAACTTATCCGCACATCGGAAACGTGGGCGCGAACCTTGATGACGAGGAGGCGGCGCACCCGTACATCGAGTCGCTGGTGGTGCGCGAATTTTCGCAGATGTCGTCGAACTGGCGGTCGGCGGAAACTGCACAGCTTTATTTGAACCGCCACAAAGTGCCGGTGATCTGGGATATCGACACGCGGGCGCTGGTGCGGCACCTTCGAAAGCATGGAGCGTTGCGCGGAATGGTTGCTACCGATGGAACCGCCGCCGAGCAACTCGTGTTTGAAGCGAAGAATCTGCCCAAAATGGCGGGGCAGGAGCTGGCCAGCCGCGTCAGTTGCGACAAAGCCTACGCGTGGGATAAAGGCTCGATTGAACTGGCTTCGCCGCCGTGGACGGAACAGGCTGAATCCGCCGCGACCAGCCACGAAGGGCGGCGGTATCGCGTGGCGGCTTACGATTACGGAATCAAACAGAACATCCTGCGCATGCTGATCGATCATCACTGCGAAGTGCTGGTGATTCCGGCGCAGACTCCCGCGGAAGATGTGCTGGGATTGGGGCCGGACGGAATATTTTTGTCGAATGGCCCGGGTGATCCGGAGCCGGTGGACTACGCAGTTGAGAATATTCGCAAGCTGATGGGCAAGGTTCCGATATTTGGAATTTGTCTGGGGCACCAGTTATGCGGGCTGGCGCTGGGCGGAAAAACGTTCAAGCTGAAATTCGGGCATCACGGCTCGAATCATCCGGTGCACAACCTGTTGACCGGCAAAGTGGAAATCACCGCGCAGAATCACGGATTTTGCGTAGACCCGGAGTCGCTGCCATCCAGCGACGTGGAAATCACGCACGTCAACCTGAACGACCAGACCAACGAAGGCATGCGCCACAAATCGTTGCCGCTGTTCAGCGTGCAATATCATCCCGAGGCTTCTCCGGGGCCGCATGATTCGCACTACCTGTTCAAGCAGTTCACCGAGATGATGAAAGAGAACCGGCGGAACTGATGCCCAAGCGCACCGACATCAAAAAGATTCTGATCATCGGCTCCGGGCCGATTGTTATCGGGCAGGCTTGTGAATTCGATTATTCCGGAGCGCAGGCGTGCAAGGCGCTGCGCGCCGAGGGTTATGAGGTTGTGCTGGTGAATTCTAATCCGGCAACGATCATGACCGATCCGGAGATTGCGCAGCGGACGTACATCGAGCCACTGACGCGGGAGTATCTGGAAGAAATTATTTCGAGGGAGAAGCCGGATGCGCTGCTCCCGACGGTGGGCGGGCAGACAGCATTGAATCTAGCCGTAGATCTGGCGGAAAGCGGAGTGCTGGAAAGACATTCGGTGGAAATGATCGGCGCATCGCTGCGGGCCATCAAAGTGGCGGAAGACCGGCTGTGGTTCAAAGATGCGTGCCGGAAAATTGGACTGGAGGTTCCAGCGTCGGCGCTGGTGAATAACGCGCAGGATGCCTTGCGGCTATGCGATCAGCTGGGATTCCCGCTGGTGATCCGGCCTTCGTTCACGCTGGGGGGCACGGGCGGATCGATTGCGTACAACCGGGAAGAATTTGGGGAAGCGATTTCGCATGCGCTGGAGATGAGCCCGGTACACGAAGCGCTGGTGGAAGAGTCGGTGCTGGGGTGGAAGGAATACGAACTGGAAGTGATGCGCGACAAGCGCGACAATTTCGTGGTCATCTGCACGATTGAGAATTTCGATCCCATGGGAGTACATACTGGCGATTCGATTACCGTGGCGCCGGCGCAGACGCTGACAGACAAGGAATATCAGCGCATGCGGGATGCGGCGGCAGCCATTGTCAGGGAAGTGGGCGTGGAGACCGGCGGGTCCAACGTGCAGTTTGCGGTGAATCCCGAAACCGGCAAAATGACGGTGATCGAGATGAATCCGCGGGTGTCGCGCAGTTCGGCGCTGGCCAGCAAGGCGACCGGGTTTCCCATCGCGAAAATCGCCGCGCGGCTGGCGGTGGGAATGACGCTGGACGAAATACCCAACGATATTACCAAGCAGACGCCCGCATGTTTTGAGCCGACCATCGATTACGTGGTAGTGAAAATTCCCAAATGGCAATTCGAGAAATTTCCAGGCGCGGACAGCACTTTGGGCACGCAGATGAAATCAGTGGGCGAAGTGATGGCCATCGGGCGAACGTTCAAGGAAGCGCTGCAGAAGGGCATTCGCTCGCTGGAGCCAAGTTCTCCCTGGCGCGCGCCCGCGGAGACGCCGGATTCGTTGTTGCGCGAAAAACTGGCGACGCCCCGGCCGGACCGAATCCATTGGCTGTTGACGGCGGCGGAACGCGGGCTGCCCGAGGAAGAAATTTGCGAGCTGACGAAAATCGATCCGTGGTTCATCCGGCAGATTGAAGAAATCATCGCGGTGAACCGGCGGGCGGCGTGCGTGACAGTGGAAACGGCTTCGCAGGAACTGCTGCGCGAAGTAAAACGGCACGGCACGAGCGATGAGCAACTGGCGCAAATGTGGAAGACCACTCCGGCGGCGGTACGTTTGCAGCGCGCGCGTTATGGAGTGAGCCCGGTGTTCAAGCGGGTGGATACCTGCGCAGCGGAGTTCGAATCGTTCACGCCGTACATGTATTCGACCTATGAGGATGAGGATGAATCGGAGCCACAGAACAAGCAGAAGATCATGATCCTGGGCAGCGGGCCGAATCGCATTGGGCAGGGCATCGAATTCGATTACTGCTGCTGCCATGCGTCGTTTGCGCTGCGTGAAGACGGATTCGAAACCATCATGGTGAATTGCAATCCGGAGACGGTTTCGACGGACTACGATACTTCGGACCGGTTGTACTTCGAACCGCTGACTCTTGAGGATGTGCTTGCCGTGGCGGAGCGCGAAAAGCCGCACGGAGTGATCGTGCAATTTGGCGGGCAGACTCCGCTGAACCTGGCGCTGGAGTTGAAGCGCAACGGTGTGCCGATTATCGGGACCGCGCCCGAATCTATCGATTTAGCGGAGGACCGGCGGCGTTTTGGCCGGTTGCTGGATGAATTGAAAATTCCGCAGCCGCGAAATGGCACCGCGCTGATTCCCGAAGAAGCCGCCCGCGTAGCGGCTGAAATCGGAATGCCGGTGCTGGTGCGGCCGAGTTACGTGCTGGGCGGGCGGGCGATGGTGATCGCCTACGACGTGAACACCGTGCAGGAATATGTGGCGCAGGCGGCGTTGATGGGCCCGGCGCGGCCGGTGCTGATCGACCAGTTCCTGGAAGAAGCAACCGAAGTAGACGTGGATGCGCTGTGCGACGGGACGGACGTGGTTATCGGCGGGATCATGGAGCACATCGAGGAAGCCGGCGTACACTCGGGAGATTCCTCGTGCGTGCTGCCGCCGGTGAGCTTGACCTCCGCGATGCTGGAAACGATTCGCGAATATACCAAGCGGTTGGCGATGGCGCTGAAAGTGGTGGGCTTGATGAACGTGCAGTACGCCATTCAACGCGACACCGTGTATGTGCTGGAAGTGAATCCGCGCGCGTCGCGCACCGTGCCGTTCGTGAGCAAAGCAACCGGCGTGCCGCTGGCGAAAGTTGCCGCGCGATTGATGGCCGGGAAAAAATTGTCGACTATGAAGCTGCCGCTGGTTCGGCATCACGGGGTATCGGAGGTTGCAGTGCACGAGTTTTACTCCGTGAAATCGCCCGTATTTCCGTTCAACAAATTCCGCGGGGTGGACACCATCCTGGGGCCGGAGATGCGCTCGACCGGAGAGGTGATGGGCATTTCGACTTCTTACGGCTTGGCGTTTGCGAAAGCGCAACTGGCGGCGGGGCAGCGTTTGCCGCGCAAGGGCACGGTGTTTCTGAGCGTGAATGATCGCGACAAGAAACATGTGGGGCCCCTGGGCCAGGAACTGCACGCGCTGGGATTCAAATTGATGGCTACCCGGGGAACCGCTTCGGCGCTGAGCGCGGCGGGAATCGAAGCGCAAGAGGTTTTCAAGGTGAACGAAGGCCGGCCCAACATTGTGGACCTGGTGAAGACCGCCAAGATCGATCTGATCATCAATACGCCGCTGGGGCGCGAATCTTTTTACGACGAGAAATCGATTCGCCGCGCGGCGATTCGCTATAACATTCCGTGCATTACCACGCTGGCGGCAGCGCACGCGGCGGCACGCGGCATACGGGCATTGCTGGAACAAGGGACGGAAGTGGCCGCTTTGCAGGATTTGCATCGCGGCGCGGTGGCTGCTTCGAACAGCCAGGCAGGGGATTGATGCTGGATCTGGCGGGAGTCTTTCCGGCGTTGACGACGCCCTTTGCGGCGGACGGGACTGTTTCGACCGAGGACGTGAAGCACAATATTCGCCGTTACAACGATACCGAGCTTGCGGGTTATGTGGTGCTGGGGTCGACGGGCGAATCCGTTTTGCTGGATCGCAGTGAGATGGACGAAATACTCGGGGCGGTGAAAGAAACTGCTGCCGCCGGGAAAATTCTGATCGCCGGGACCGGCGCGGAATCCACGGCGGAGACGATCACACGCACGAAACGCGCAGCGGACGCGGGATATGATGCCGCACTGGTGAAGACGCCGCACTACTACAAACCCTCGTACAAGCCGGACGTGCTTATCGCGCATTACCGGCGAGTGGCGGATGCGTCGCCAATTCCCGTTTTGCTTTATTCCGTGCCGGTGTTCACGGGACTGGCGCTGGAAGCGCCGGAAACCATCGCGCTTGCGGAACATGCGAACATCATTGGCATCAAGGAAAGTTCGGGAAATGTGCAACGCGTGTCCGAGATGATCGCTGGCGCGCCGGCTGAATTTCAGGTACTGGTGGGCTCTGCGCCGACTGTTTATCCGTCGCTGATGGTCGGAGCCCGCGGTGCGATTCTGGCGCTGGCCAGCGCGCTTCCGGAAAAATGCGCGGCACTTTATTGGCTCGTGCGCCAGGGCCAATTGGAAAAGGCGCGGGAGCTGCAGAAGTCGTTGCTGCGCGCGTCGAAAGTGATGGTTTCCGAGATGGGCATAGCCGGAGTGAAGTACGTGATGGACCAGCGGGGCTATCGCGG
>JBBSFG010000164.1:0-8280 GCA_038238965.1 Candidatus Acidiferrales bacterium
CTTGGAGCCCACCGAGTTCTTCTCATCTTCCGACTTGACCGGCCCCTTCAGCGTGACCATGCCGTCGCGCACGATCACTTTGACGTTGTGCGCATAGGTGGAGAGTGAAGAGTCGCTGGTAATCGACCTGCGAATCTTTTTCGCCATCTCGCGATCCGCGGGATTCATCTTCTGCTTATCTGCGGTGACCGCACCTTTGCTGGCGTCACCCTTGTTATTCGTGGTGTTGTCCGGTTGTGTCTGTGGGTCCTGCTGTGCATGAGCCGGAACGGCGACCAGTGAGAAGCCAGCCAGACCCAAGCCCAATGCGGCGATACGAAGTGAGTGATAGTGTTTTAGCGTCATATTGTTTGTCCTCAGTGAAAGTACTTTTGTCCGCGCCCAAAGTATCTCTCTCCGGCGCGCACGGCCATACACAATGCGCTGTAACTTCATCATCGGAGCCTCGTAGTACGCCACCCCGCGCTCCCATAAATCCCGCAGCCAACTGCAGTGAACTGCGTATTGGTTCGCAATCAAGCATGCAGCATTATGACTGCGTTCCGAAGGTCAAAATTCACAAAGGCAGTTGAGCACTATAAGCTCCAGGAGGATTTATGGCTAAAAACAAATCCGTATTTGGAATTTATTCGAGCCGCAGCGGTGTCGAAAATGCGGTCGTAGCATTAAAAGAGTCAGGATTCCTGCACTCCGACGTCTCCGTGCTGCTGCCCGAGAATCTCGGCTCTAAGGAAATTGCCACCGAGAAAAACACCAAGGCGCCCGAAGGGGCGACCACCGGAGCGGGCTCCGGCGCAGTCATCGGCGGAACACTTGGCTGGCTCGTCGGTATCGGTGCGCTCGCCATCCCCGGCCTCGGTCCTTTCATTGCTGCGGGGCCAATCATGGCCGCGCTGGCGGGTATTGGCGTCGGCGGGGCAGTTGGCGGTGTTACGGGAGCCCTGGTAGGAATGGGCATTCCCGAGTTCGAAGCCAAGCGCTATGAAGGCAGACTGCAAAAGGGCGGAATCTTGCTGTCCGTTCATTGCGAGACTTCTGAGGAAATCAAGCGCGCCAAGGATATTCTCGATCGCACTGGGGCCGAGGATGTTTCTTCAGCGGGTGAATCCTCCGTGGATACCAAGGACAAAGACGCCGCCGCGCGCACCGCGAGAACCTCATAGACCGTTTAACGGTTCACGAATCGGCCATGCACTGAACGTATGAGCTGAAAGAAAGGAGATCGATATGTTCCTGATTCTCTTCGTGATCCTGCTGATCTGTTGGGCCGGCGGCTTTCTGTTGTTTCATGTTTCAAGCGCGCTGATCCACATATTGCTTTTGTTCGCGGTGATTTCTTTCATCGCGCACTTCTTTCGGCGCAAGACTGCATAGCTCTGAAAACGACAAAACAAATCTGCCGTCGCCTGGTATTGTGGGTGGCGGCAGTCTTGTTTCTCGTCACGCTTCCCTTCTTAATCCCTCGTTGGCTTCCATACCGCACCGCGTATCCCGCACTGTGGCGCGGAACTTCTCGGGGGTGTAAGATTTTTTCGATCCCCCAGAAGGTACGACTTTCTTGCGCTACCATGTTCCCGGCATTCGAGGCTGGTCCTTCGCGCGCCACGCGATTCTTTCGACGTTGGTAGTAGCGACGACGTTTACGGGTTTCGCTCTGGCCCAGAATGTCGCGGACTTGCGCGGCTCCGCTGTCGAACAGCTGATTAAATCCCGCGACAAACCCCTCGTGTTCATTTTCGTGCGGACGGATTGTCCGGTTTCAAATCGTTATGCGCCGCTCATTCAGGAAATGAGCACGCATTATCAACACGTGGCATCTTTCCGCCTCGTTTTTCCGGATAAGAGTGAATCATCAGAGAAAATCCGGCAATTCTTGCGCGATTATAAATACGAACTGGCCGCTATTCGCGATGTAGATCACGCGCTGGTAAAAGCAACCCAGGCAAAGGTAACTCCCGAAGCCGCCGTCTTTGATGCCAAAGGCGCGCTCATCTATCACGGGCGCATCGATAATCTTTACGAGCACATCGGGAAAGCCCGTCGCGCGGCTACCACGCACGAATTGGCGGACGCCATCGAAGCTGCAAGCCAGGGCAAACATCCTGCCGTGCCTTCGGCCGATGGAGTGGGATGCTTCATCTCGGACATGGAATGAAGTGGCCCAGATCGGCGGCCTGGGCGGCAATTCTTCTCTGCTTGCTCGTGGTATTTACGTACTTGCCCGGGCTCGCTGATTCAAGGCTCTCGACGCAAGACGCAAAGGCGACCTCGCAAGTCACATTCAATCGTGACGTGGCCCCGATTCTGTTTCGTTACTGCGCGACATGCCATCGCCCCGGAGAATCCGGCCCCTTCCCCCTGCTCACCTATAAGGATGCGAAATCTCACGCCCGGCAAATCGCTGCGGTGACCAAGAGTCGCTTCATGCCCCCATGGCTGCCGGCGCGTGGCGAATTTAAATTTGCGGATGAAATGCGGCTTTCGGATTCGGACATCGCGTTGATCGCCAATTGGGTGGAACAAGGGGCCTTGGAAGGCGCCGCTGACGACCTTCCTCCCCAACCTGACTTTGTGGAAGGCTGGCAAATGGGGCGCCCCGATTTGATCGTCAAAGCGGAAAAACCGTACCGGTTGCCGGCCGGCGGCAACGATCAATACTGGAATTTTATTTTCCGCAATCCGGTAAAGCGGACGCGCTGGCTGAAAGGCATGGAAGTGCGGCCCGGCGACCAGCACCTGGTGCATCACGCCAATGTGCTGGTGGATCGCACGGAGTCGGCGCGCGCGCAGGAAACCGCTCCTGGTGCGGGTTTCGGTGGAATGGAAATCAAGATCGAGTCCGAGGCCTTCGATCCCGACAGCGATTTTCTTTTCTGGAAGCCCGGTACAATTCCCTATACCGAGCCCGACGGCATGGCGCTGCGGCTCGATCCCGGTACCGATCTGGTGCTCAACATTCATCTGCAGCCCTCTGGAAAAGCGGAGTTGATCCAGCCGAGCCTCGGTTTGTATTTCACCGATCGGCCGGCCACGCGTTTTCCCATGCTGCTCCAACTTGAAAACGACCAGAAGCTGGACATCCCGCCGGGCGCCAAGAATTTTGTGGTCACCGATGAATTCAAGCTTCCCGAAGACGTCCAACTCCTCGCGATTTACCCCCACGCGCACTATCTCGGAAAAGATCTGGAAGCCTTCGCCACATTCCCCGATGGAACGAAAAAATCTCTCATCCATATTCCGGATTGGGACTTGAACTGGCAGGCGGTCTACCGCTATTCGTCGCCCGTGGAGTTGCCGGCCGGGACGGTAGTGTCCATGCGCTATCGCTACGACAACTCCGACGAAAATATTCGCAACCCGAACATTCCGCCCAAGCGCGTGGCAGGCGGCAACCGCGCCAGCGACGAAATGGCGCACCTGTGGCTGCAGGTGTTGCCGCGCAACAATCCCGGAGAGAGCGGGGATTCGCGAAGAGTTTTGCAGGAAGCCATGGCACGGCACAACGTGGAGAAAAATCCCGCGGACTTTGAAGGCCACTACAATCTCGGCGCCATGCTGCAGGCGCGCGGCCAGCTGCCCGGTGCGCTGCAACAATATCAACTGGCTCTGCGCATCCACCCTGACGATGCCACGGTGAACAATGCAGCCGGTGGCGCTGTGCTGGCCGGCGGTCATCCCGAGCAGGCCGTAAAGTATCTGGAAACCGCGCTGCGTTCCCGGCCCGATTATTTCGACGCGCATTACAATCTGGGCACCGCGCTGGCCATGCAGAACGATTTCGCCGGCGCGGTAGAACAGTTCAACGCCGCGGTGCGCCTCAATGCGGAAGACGCCAACGCACAAGCGAATCTCGGCGCGGCGCTGGCGGAATTGGGAAGCTTGAAGGAAGCGCGTATCCACCTGGAAAAAGCGCTGGCCATTGACCCCAGCCTCGCAAATGCGCGCGACAACCTGGAACAAATCAAGCGCGCGTCACCCACCGACCAGCGCTAGGAGGTTTCTGCGCCCTGCCGCGTTGCGGCTGGCCGTTTTCCGGGTATAGGCTGAAGTCATGCCATCACTACCGCGTCCATCCGGATTGCGCAAGTGAACCCGCCGCGCTGCATCGCAACACTCGCCGCCAGTGTGATTCTGTCCACCTCCGGGATGCTCGATGCTCGCGTTGCCGGTGCGCAAACAGCAATTCGATCGGCGAACGCGGGCCAGCAGCAGCAGGAGGTCCCCACGCTTACTCCGGCCGCGCCAGGCAATGACGCTAAAGACTTGCCGCTGGAGTCCGCCAGGGAATCCTTGCAAAAGGGAATGCTGCAGGATGCTGAGCTGAGAGTTCGCGAATATCTGGCCCACGCTTCCACCTCCGCCGATGCCCACTTTCTGCTCGGCTACATCCTCTTTAAGCAAAATAAGGCGAAGGCGTCGCTTGCGGAATACACCGCGGGCGCGAAGTTCCACGATCCCGGCCCGTCGGACTTGAAAATCGTCGCGTTGAATTATGTCTTGCTGAACGACTACACCGATGCGGATCGCTGGCTAACGCGCTCTGTCGAAGCGGATCCCAAAGATTCCGAGAGCTGGTATTACCTGGGGCGCACCAAATATAACGAAAACCGTTTCCAGGAATCCATCCACGCGTTCGAACAATGCCTGCAGCTCGATACCAAAAATACAAAAGCCCAGGCCAACCTCGGGCTTGCCCTCGAAGCACTGGGCCATACCGATGAAGCCTTGGCGGCCTATCAAAAAGCCATCGCCCTGCAGGAGCAGGGGGCGCCAAAAAACGCGGAGCCCTTCATCGACCTCGGCAATCTGCTGCTGCAACAGAACCAGATCGACGAGGCGATTCAGAATTTTCACAAGGCGCGAGAGACCTCGCCGCAAGAGCCCCGTGTGCACGAGAGTCTGGGAAAAGCATATCTGCGGCAGAACAAATTCACCGAAGCGAAAGCGGAGCTGGAACAGGCAGTTTCGTTAGCGCCAGACAGCGCGGCGGCGCACTACATGCTTGGCCAGGTCTTCCGGAAAACGGGAGCGATGGACCGTGCCAAATTAGAGTTCGATCGCGCCGTGGAGCTGAACAAGTCCAAATCGTCCGGAATGTCCACCATGGGGCCGTAGCTTTTCAAAAACACTGCAAGCAGCTTCACAACCTGCTTCGCGCCTACTGCGCAAAACTGTTCACGCCCTTCCCTTCCACCACGGTAATGATCTGATCTACAGCGGGACTTTTGATTTCTTCTTTCGCGCCGCTGGGCCAATGAATTTCGATCTTGTCGATTTTCGCGGCCGCCCCCAATCCGAAGTGCACGCGCTGATCCGAACTCGACCCGTAACTGCCTCCGCTGAAAACATCGGCGCGCTGCCGAACGCCCCCGGCAGTTAGAAAAACTTTCGCGCCAATAGCATCTCGTGGACTCTTCGGCCCGCCAACCAGCTTCAGCGCAATCCAGTGATTGTCGTTGCGCACCATGTTGCGCAACAGCGTGGGCGTCGAGTCCACGCTATTCACTACCACGTCGATGTGCCCGTCATTAAACAGGTCCCCGAACGCCGCGCCACGTGCCGTCAGCAGATCAGCCAGGCCGCTGCCGGTCGCCGGCGGAACTTCCTGAAATTTCTTGCCGTCGAGATTGCGGAACAGTTGCGGACGCTGCGCCCAGGTGGTGCCCCAATCCTGTTTGTCCACGCCCGGATACACGTGGCCGTTGGCTACAAAAATGTCCGGCCAACCGTCATTGTCGAAGTCCAGAAAGCCCGTTCCCCAACCCAGAAACGGAATCGTGGGCTCCGCGAGCCCTGCTGAAAATGTCGCGTCGGTGAAATTTCCGTCACCATCATTGCGATAAAGCGCGTTGTAGTCATCAGAAAACGCCGTAACGTAAAAATCCACTTTGCCGTCATGGTTGTAGTCGGCCACGGCGATACCCATCGAGCCTTGTTCGCGACCGTCCTCGCTTAACGCAAATCCGGACAGATAGCTGGCATCTTCGAACGTGCCGTTGCGGCGATTGTGGTACAGATAATTCGGCGTGGAGTCGTTGGCAACCAGCAGATCGACCCAGCCGTCGTCATCCACGTCCACAAACACCGACGCGAAACCGTAATAGCCGTGCGCATCCGACACGCCGGCTTTTACGCTCACATCCGTGAACGTTCCGTCTCCATTATTGCGAAACAGGTGATCGCCTTCGCCGGGGAGCCCGCGCGGGCCGCACATCACCGCGATACCGCGAAATTGGCAGAAGCCTTTGGGAATTCCATTCGTGCCTGCGATCGGCGGATGGTCAACATCGTATTTCACGTAACCGGCAACAAACAGATCGAGCAGCCCGTCGTGGTCAAAATCACCCCAGGTAGGTCCCGCCGACCAGCCGCCCAGCGTTACGCCCGCTTTTTCCGCCATGTCGGTGAACGTTCCGTCGTGGTTGTTGTGATAAAGCCGATTCTTGCCGAAATTTGCCACGAAGATGTCGGGCCAGCCATCGTTATCGTAATCGGCGACGGCCACGCCAAAGCCCCAGCGTTCGTTGGCCACCCCCGCTTTGTCGGTGACGTCCGTAAACGTCCCGTCGTGATTGTTGTGAAACAGCATGGCGTGAGGAGCCGGCTCTTTGCCCTTGAGCGCGGCCACCGTCGAACCGTTCAGAAGATAAATATCCAGCCACCCATCGTTGTCGTAGTCGAGCAGCGCGACACCCGATCCGGGAGTTTCGATGATAGTTATTTTTTCAGGACTGCCCGAGCGGTGCCGAAATTTCTCCAGGCCGGATTGTTTGCTCACATCCGTGAACACCACTGGCGCGCCGTCGACAAATCCTCCCGCGGTTATGGGCCGGGACTTGGCATCCTTTACAGCAGCGTGAACTCCCGCAGTGTTGACGCCGGAAGACTGCTCTCCCGGAACTGTTTCAGGTTGTTGGGGGGAAGCTTGCTGGCTTCGGCCTGAAAAAGGAAACATCAGCGAAACCAGAAAACAAGCCGCGCAAGCTTTGCATCCTGCCGGCGTCATTTCTAGCGACGGTCCTGCGGCGAATGCCATCGAAATGTAGCCACTGAACCGCCCTGCAACTGGTAAGTGAAATACTTGCCCTGATATTCCACGTTAAAGAGCATCGGCTCGTTGCCGCCGTTCATGGCCATCAGCACGAGGGAACCGTCGGGATTGCGAAACGCCACATCCTCGAGGCTGCCGTGCCCGAAAGTATTCGATTCGACGCGAACCGCGCCGGGCGCCAAAAATTTGCTGGCGTGGCCCAGCGCCGCGTAGTCCACCGTGGTCGCCGTCGTACTCGGAGACGTGGCGTCATTCACGGTCACTATCCCGCGGCAAGTCTTGCATCCGCCTTTATAAGGACCGTGATCCTGGTCCAGCGCAAGATTCCATAGAATGACGCTTTTGGCCCAGTGGCGCGTCGAATTGATAACCAGCCCGGCCTGCTCGTCCAGAATTCTGCCCGTCTGCCAGTCGCCGCCGGAGCATTCCGTTAGCCAGATGGGCTTGTCAGGGAAGCGGTTGTGCAGCTCTTCCTGAGCCGCTGGCGTTCCCCCGTAGCAATGCGTCGCGATGCCATCCGTGAAACTTGCCGCCTTGGCGTCGGAAAGCAAAGTAATAGGAAACTCGATCAGGTTCCAGTTGTGATCGAAAATCATAACTTTAGTTTTCAGATGCGCCGCGCGCAACGCGGGACCCAGATGATCGCGCAGGAAATCGGCCTGCTCCTGCCCGGACATGCCCATGCCCGGATAATCATTCGGAATGTACATCGGCTCGTTCTGCATTGTGATGGCGAAAATCGGAATTCCTGACACTTGGTACGCCTGCACAAACTTCACAAAGTATTTCGCAAACGCGGGATAAGCGTCCGGCCGCAGTCGCCCGCCGATCAGTTCGCCGGAAGTCTTCATCCATCCCGGCGCACTCCACGGCGTGGCGATAATCTTCAACCGGGGATTTACCGCCAGCGCTTCTTTGAGAACCGGAATGATGTAGGCCTGGTCGTGCGCGATGGAAAAATGTTGCAGCTCGGGATCGCTTTCTCCCGCCGCTAAATCGTCGTAGCTGTAATCCTCCAATGCAAAGTCGCTGGCCCCCATCGGTTGGCGCAAAAAGCTCAATCCAATGCCGCGAACCGGATTGAAAAGTTTCTCCATCAATTCCCTGCGCTGCGCGGCAGACAGCTTGTTGAACAGCAGCCAGGCGGAGGAATCCGTGAGGGAAGCGCCGAACCCTTCGATCTGCTGGTAAGTCTTGTCCGGCTGGATAGCAATGGTCAGCGCCGGCAC
>JBBSFG010000165.1:0-8241 GCA_038238965.1 Candidatus Acidiferrales bacterium
GCTCGTTCGCGGAGCGAAAGAGGGAGAAAAGGCCGCGCAGCTCCGCTCGGAATGACTGTTGGTTGCAGGACGGCTCTCGCCGCTACGTTCGCGATAACAGTTGGTTGCTGAATGGCGATGGATCGTTTGATAGCGGTGATTGGTGATTTTGCAGTAGGGGCAGAGAAGAGGCGGGCGCCTTGTCATTCCGGGATTTACTGCGGGATACGATTAGTAGTTTGTGGGCGCACAAGCGGAGAACGATGCTGACGATGTTCGGCATCGCGTGGGGAATTATTTCGATTACGGTGATGGTGGCGGCGGGCGAAGGTCTCGGCAAGGGAATCCAGGCAAACCAGGAAACGTTTGGCAAGGACGTGATGATTGTTTTTGCCGGGCGCACCAGCATGCAGGCGGGCGGGACACGCTCCGGCCGGGCGGTGCATTGGGGCGAAGAAGATTACGTGCAGGTGGCGGCGGAGTCTCCTGCATGCAAATACGTGATGCCGGAGTTGGGAAACAGCGTGCAGGTGCGCAGCCTGTACAACAGTGGAAACATAAACACGGTGGGGTCGATGCCGGAGTTTTCGGAAATTCGCAGCGTGGCGACGGCGGAGGGACGATTTTACAATCACGAAGATGACGATGAAGCGCGCAACGTAGCGTTTCTGGGCAGCGACACGAAGAAACAACTGTTCTCCGATCACGAAGCGGTGGGACAGAAAGTGTGGATGAACGGGATTCCGTACACGGTGATCGGAGTGATGAAATCGAAGGAACAAAACTCCAGCTATGACGGGATGGACACGCGCAAGATTTTTATTCCGTACAACGCTATGAGGAGGGATTTTCCCAACAAGCCGCCGGCTGTGGAGCATACCGTCGATAGATTGCTGGCGGCGCCGAAATCGCTGGCGACACACCCGGACTGCGTGCTGCAGGTACGGCGTTCGCTGGGGCGGCTGCACAATTTCGATCCACGCGACAAAGAGGCGGCAAGCATCTGGGACACGGTGAAAAATGCGGAAGCCAACCGCATGATTATCGTGGGGATGGAGTTGTTCATGGGCGCGGTGGGCATTGCGACGTTGTTTCTGGGCGGACTGGGCGTGATGAACGTGATGCTGGTGTCGGTGCGGGAACGCACGCGCGAGATTGGGGTACGCATGGCGCTGGGAGCGACGCGCAAATCGATCCTGCGGCAATTTTTTATGGAGACGGTGATTGTGGTGGCGCTGAGCGGGGGAACGGGCTTGGTGGTGTCCTATGGATTTTGCGCGCTGGTGAATCTGTTGCCGATGCCGCCGTTTTTTGCGGGATTGCTGGCGAGCTGGAAATTGGGAGTTTTGTCGGTGACGTTGCTGGGGTTGATTTCGGTTTTGTCGGCGCTGTATCCGGCGAATCGCGCGGCTTCGGTGGATCCGATTGAGGCGTTGCGGTTCGAGGCCGGTGGCTAATGATGTTCGTGGAAATATTTCGCGAAGCATGGGCCGCGCTGGGACGCAACCCGGTGCGCAGCCTGTTGACCATGACGGGAATTTCGTGGGGCATCGTGGCGGTCACGCTGCTGTTGAGCTACGGATCGGGATTCCGCACCGTGCTGATGTACACGTTTGAGGTGTTCGGCAAGGGGGCGGTGGTCTGCTGGCCGGGCACGACCAGCGAGCAGGCTGGCGGGGAGCGCGCGGGTAAAGCGGTGCGCTTTGAGCAAGAGGATGCGGACTGGGTGAAGGCGCAATCGCCGCTGGTGAAGCGTGTGACGCTGGAGACGGTGAAGTTCAAGGGAATTTCGCACGAAGAAAGACTGTCGGATACGGCGATTCGCGGCGTGTATCCGGAATATGGGGAGATGCGCAACGAGGTGGCGCTGGAAGGGCGGTGGATTTCTCCGGAAGACATCGCGGAGCGGCGGCGAGTGGTGTTTCTGGGAGCGCTGCTGCGCAAGAAGCTGTTCAGCGGGACGCCGGCAATCGGCGAAGCGGTGCGCATCAACGGCGTGAAGTTCAGCGTGGTCGGCTCGATGGACACGAAATTTTCCGACAGCAATTATTTTACGAGCGACGATGAGTCGGCGTTCATTCCATACACCTCGGCTTCGGATTTGTGGGACACGCGGTATGCCAGCGTAATGCTGTTTGAGCCGGTGGCGCCGAATTTTGAGTCTGACGCGATGCAGCAGGTGCGCGCTGCGGTGGCCAGCCGGCAGCATTTCGCGGCGGGGGATAAGCGCGCGATACAAATGTTCGGGCGGCAGGAGTTCAAGCCGATTTATGACGGGATTACGCTGGGGATTCAGGCGCTGCTGTTTTTTGTGGGCACGTTGACGCTGGGCATCGGGGGAATCGGCGTGATGAATATCATGCTGGTGTCGGTGGAGGAGCGCGTCAGGGAGATTGGCTTGCGGCGGGCGTTAGGAGCGAGGAAGTCGCATATTCGCGGGCAATTTTTGCTGGAAGCGCTGGTGATGACGCTGGCAGCAGGAGTGATCGGGATGCTTTTGTCGGCGGCGATTACCGCGGCGATCGGGACGCTGCCGTTTCTGGGTCCGGCGTATGAAGACGATTCGGGGAAAGTGGATATACATCTGAAGTTGTCGCTGATGACCATGTTGTTGTCGACGGGGATTTTGATTGTGGTGGGAGTGGTGAGCGGGTGGCTGCCGGCGATGCAGGCGGCGAAATTGGATCCGGTGGAAGCGTTGCGGTATGAGTGAGGGTGGCAGTGAGATTAACGTGAGGGATGTCAGCTCCCGGCGGACGGCGGATATTCCAGAAGAAAGTGCCAAACGATTTTAGAGGAAGACCCAGGTTCGTGAACCAACGGCGAATCTGGGGCACGCGGCTCGGAATGATCGGACTGGGCGGGAACTGTGAGTGTTGCCAAGTTCAACAACCAAAACCGAAGAAGCGACCGACGGGTGTCTAGTTGCGGGCGAGGATGGCATCGAAGTAAGCGAGCATTTCGGGGCTGTCCCATTGCTGCTGGCCAACAAATTTGCGGGCGATTTTGCCGCGGCGATCGATGATGTAGGTTTCGGGGTACATGGAAGTGCCGTAGTCGGCGGCGGATTTTTTTGAGGCGTCGCGCCAGGTGGGGAAGACTACGGATTGATCCTGCAGAAATTTCTCGTATGCGGCGTTGTCCTCGTCGACGCTGACGCCTAGAACCATTCCACCGCGCGAGTCGATGTGCTTTTGCAAACGATTGAGCGCGGGAGTCTCTTCTACGCAGGGCGGGCACCAAGTGGCCCAAAAGTTGAGGACCACCACTTTTCCTTTTAAATCGGAGAGATGTTCGGATTTGCCGGCGAGGGTGAGAGAAAAATCCTGCTCGGGCTGGCCGGCGATGGAAGCTTCGCCCTGGCGGTAGCTGGGCATGGCGAACAGCACGAGAATGCCGGCGGCGGCGGCCACGGCAGTCCAGGCGAGGAGTCTTCGCAGCAGGGGCATGCCGTTATACTAGCTCATCGTGCGGGAGCCGGGAACTGGACGATTCCTTGGTCAGCCGAATAATGGAGATAGTTTTGTAAAATCCCCACACGCGAATACGGCGTGTGCGGCACCTGACGACAGCGTGAAGATGCTTACGTACTGCCAAAACTCCCGCGCTTACCCTCCTGCGGAGGGCAGGCGAAACCCGCAAGGGTAGGCAACCCAAGACCAGATTATGAGCGAACGATCTGTCGAGAACGCAGAGTCGAATACTGGGATGATTTGCGCGATCGTGCCGGCGCGGGACGAAGAGAGCGTGATCGCGGCGTGCGTGGACTCGTTGGCAAAGCAGAAAGAGATTGAGGCGATTGTGGTGGTTGACGATCAGTCGCGGGATCGGACGGCGGCGATTGTTCGCGAACTGGCGGCGCGGATAGCGAAGTTGCAACTGCTGGAGGCGGACGAACCGCCTGCGGGGTGGGTGGGCAAGAATCACGCAGTGAGCTTGGGCGCGCAGCGGGCTACAAGCGAGTGGCTGCTGTTTGCGGACGCGGATGTGGAATTGGAAGAGGGCGCCACGGAACGCGCGCTGGCGATTGCCAGAGAAAATAATGCGGCGCTGGTTTCGTTTTCGCCGGAACAGATTACGGAGAAATGGTATGAGAAGGCGCTGGTCCCATTTGTGTATTGCCGGCTGGCGAGGCGATTTTCATTTGCCGCGGTGAATGATCCGAAGTCGCCCGCGGCAGCGGCGAACGGGCAGTTTCTGCTGATACGGCGTGAAGTGTATGAGGCGGTGGGCGGGCACGCGCGATTCGCGGACGATGTTCTGGAGGATGTGGCGCTGGCTACCGCAGTGAAGGCGGCGGGGCACCGTTTGTGGTTTGATTCCGGCAAGGGGCTGGTGCGGGCGAGGATGTATCGTTCATTTGGAGCGATGTGGGAAGGGTGGAAGAAAAACCTTTATCGATTGATGGGCGGAACGCCGTGGGCGGCATTTCGCGAGGGCGAGTCGGTGTTTCCGTGGATGCCGGTGGTGGTAATTCTGCTGGGCATCAAATTTCCACTTGCGATGTTTCTGGGCGTTCTGCTGCTGTTATTCCGGCAGCTGAATTACGGGGCGGAACTGGCGCGTAACCAATACCCGTTCTCGCTCATCATTTACTATATACCGGCGGTGTTTTTGTATACGGCGGTGCTGGCGGCGTCGTATGTGAGTTACGCGCGCGGCAGGGTACAGTGGAAGGGGCGGGAGTATCGCGCAGCGGGGGCAGCGTTACCGGGGATGTCACCGGCGCCATCCGTGCCAAAGGCGCCAACGCCCCGGGACGATCAGGACAGCCGGACACGATAAATTATGGTGCTGATTACACGCAGAATCGAATTTTCAGCTTCGCACGTGTATCACAACGCGAAGCTTTCCGCGGAGGAAAATCGCCGCGTTTTTGGGAAGTGCAACAACCCGCACGGGCACGGCCACAACTACACGCTGGAGGTTACGGTGGCGGGGGAGCCGGACCCGGTGACGGGAATGGTGCTGGATCTGAAAGAGCTAAAAGAAATTCTGGAACGTGAAGTGATGCAGCGCATGGATCACCGGCATTTGAATCATGAGGTACCGGAGCTGGCGGGGAAGATTCCGACCTGCGAAAATGTAGCGCGGGTGATCTGGGAGTTGCTGGAGCCGAAGATCGCGCAGGGGAAGTTGCAGCGGGTACGGTTGTATGAATCGCCGGATTTGTTTGCGGATTGTTTTCGGAATGGAAACGTTGGCAATCGGGTGGTTTCGTGATCGCAGACATATTCATATTGAAGAGGCGAAGAGAGATTCCTCCACTGCGCAGGCCGACTGCTGCGCCCTTCACCTGCTACCGCAGGGCTCAGGGTAAACAGGAGCGAAGCAGAAGAAAATGCGCCGGTCTGCTCCGGTCGGAATGACAGTGGGTAGCCTTAACATGATTGCCAGCCCACATTCTGAAGGATTAAAGATGGAGCTGGGCCGGCGGTACCATTTTTCGGCGTCGCACCGGCTGCACAGCGGGCAACTGACGGACAAGGAGAACGCGCGGGTGTTTGGGAAGTGCAACAACCCGTTTGGGCACGGGCACAATTACGTGCTGGAAGTGAAGGTGTCGGGCGAAGTGAATCCGGAAACAGGGATGATCGCTAACCTGGCGGATCTGGATGGGTACGTGGAGAGCGCGGTGCTGGAGGCGCTGGATCACAAGTCGCTGAATGAAGAGGTGGCGGCGTTTCGAGAGAAAGTGCCGACGACGGAGAATTTGTGTATCGAGATTTACGAACGTTTGAAAAACTTTTCGCATGCCAAGCTGGAGCGGGTGCGCATCGAAGAGACCAGGAACAACAGTTTTGAGTACGCGGGAGAAGCGATTGCTGGCGTTGCCGGCGCGAGCATTGAGGAAAAGGAGCTAAGGTGAACAAACCTGGCGAAGAGTTGCTGCTGCACGAGCCGAAAGGCGACGCGAAAGAAGAAAACGTCGCGGCGCTGGTGCGCAAGATGATTTCCATCATCGGGGAAGACCCGAACCGCGAAGGATTGCGGAAAACGCCGGAGCGGTTTGAAAAGGCGCTGAAGTTTCTGACCAGCGGATATCACCAGAACGTGGACCACGTGCTGAATGGCGCGACGTTCAGCGTGGCGTACGACCAGATGGTGATCGTGAAGGACATCGAGTTTTTCAGCCTGTGCGAACACCACCTGTTGCCGTTCTTTGGGACTTGCCATGTGGCGTACTTGCCTAACAAGAAGGTGATCGGGTTGAGCAAAGTGGCGCGGCTGGTCAATATGTTTGCGCGGCGATTGCAGATTCAAGAACGGTTGACGAACCAGATTGCGCAGGCGATTGAAGAGAAATTGAGTCCCGAAGGCGTGGGCGTGATTATCGAGGCGCGCCATCTGTGCATGCAGATGCGCGGGGTGGAGAAGCAGCACGGACAGGCGGTGACCAGCGCGATGCTGGGATGCTTCCGGCACAACAAGGAGACGCGCGACGAGTTTTTGTCGCTGGTGAGGAAGCGGTAAAAGCGGTGGATTCAATATCTCGGCGCGAGCCGTAGAGCAAAGAGAACAGCAGATTCCTCACGCGCCGCCACGCGGCGATTTGGAATGATATGGGTATTTTACCTGGCTAGAATTTGTTGAATCGAAATATAACTGTTGCGAGGGGCCACATGAGCGAGCAAGGGAAGAGAGTAGCATTGGTGACAGGGGCAAATCGCGGAATCGGGTTTGAGACTGCGCGGCAATTGGCGCAAAAGGGCATGCACGTTTTGATGGGCGCGCGGAACGAGGCGAAGGGTAAGGAAGCGGAAGGTAAATTGAAGGGCGAAGGGCTGGACGTGGAGTTCATCCTGCTAGATGTGGACGACCCGAAGACGCACACCAAGGCTGCGAAAATCATCGAGGAAAAGTTTGGCAAACTCGACGTGCTGGTGAACAATGCGGGAATCTTGATCGATGAGAAGAGCAATGGCGCGTTCGTGACTACCAGCAAGACGTCACTGGATGTGTTGCGAAAAACTTTCGAGACGAATTTCTTTAACGTTGTGGCGCTGACGCAGACGCTGCTTCCGCTGGTAAAAAAGGCGGCTGCCGGACGGATTGTATTTCTCTCCAGCGGGTTGGCGTCTTTGACTTTGCATAGCGATCCAAAATCTCCGATTTACAATTACAAACCGTTGGCTTACGACGCCTCGAAGACGGCGCTAAACGCCTTTGCGGTACATCTGGCGCATGAATTGAAGGACACGCCGATCAAGGTGAATGTGGCGCATCCGGGTTCGGTGGTGACGGACATGAATGCGAATGGCGACCTGGAAGTTAGCGAAGGGGCTAAGACGTCGGTGGCGCTGGCCACGTTGCCGGCTGACGGCTTCACCGGCAAGTTTATACACTTGGGCAAAGAACTGCCCTGGTAAGAGCGGGACTCCACTCACTTTAAATTGGACTACTTGACGCGCTTTCCTTTGCGGGCACGAGAGCGCGCGCGGCGAACGCGGTCGCGATTGCCGCAAGTGCGATCGTTGCACCAGCGGCGCGTGTTGGCCTTGGTCTGATCGTAAAACACCCACCTACATCCTTCATTAGGGCAATACTTCAGGCGGTCGATCCGATGGAGCGCGAGCATTTCGGCGAACGACGCAGCGATGCGAGAAAGCAGCCAGGGCCAGCCGGCGTGAAGAGGAACCAGTTCGGAGCGCACTCCATTTTGGCGCTGGAAGAGCTTTTCGCGCGCGGGTACCTTCAAATACAAGTTGAGAGCGGCGAGGTCGGGAGAGTCGAGAGAACCGCCGGAGGTCAGTTTGTTTGCCAGACGGCGGAGGAGCGCTCGGAGATCGATGAGTTTGCGCAGGGGCACGGGGCGGGGAAGTTGCCCGGCGAGATTCCAGTGCTTGAGGATGGCGGCGATCCAGGCGGGGTCTCGCAGATGGTCGGTGGGCTGGCCGAAGCCGTCCCATTCGAGGGTGTTGGCCAGATCGAGCCAGAGGAACTCCCGGCCGAAACCCGCGGCGACGTAATTGTCTGTGTGTATTTTCATGGTAACGCATTAAATGCATTTGACTCATTACAACCATTACGCTAGTCTGACCGTGTAATGAGTATAGCACTCGAAGGGCATTACAGGAAAGACGCTGGTGAATTAAAAGTGAGCGCGCCAACGATGTCCGGGGCAATGCCGAAATCCAATGCGCTGGCCACGAAAGTCGCGGCGTCAAACCGATTGCTGATCATTTTCTGTTTCTTCGCGATTTACGTGATCTGGGGGTCGACGTACCTGGCGATTCGCTACGCGGTGGAAACGATTCCTCC
>JBBSFG010000166.1:0-8238 GCA_038238965.1 Candidatus Acidiferrales bacterium
CTCGACCCCATTTTCAAAACGCTCGCGCCCGGCCGCGGCAATATCGATCGCACGCCCGGCCGCGAAAAAGCTTCTGGCACCGCGGAGGAAGGCTATCTGCACTGCGGCCCCTCCGGCGCAGGCCATTTCGTGAAGATGGTTCACAACGGCATCGAATATGGCTTGATGGCCGCCTACGCCGAAGGCCTGAATATCCTAAAGCACGCCAATGCCGGCAAATCACATCGCGAAACCGATGCTGAAACCGCTCCGCTGCGCAACGCCGACCACTATCAATACGATTTCAATCTTGCCGACGTCACCGAAGTCTGGCGCCGCGGCAGCGTGGTCGCTTCCTGGCTGCTCGATCTCACCGCCATTTCGCTTCTCGATCAGCCTACTCTCGACCGTTTCTCCGGCCGCGTCTCCGACTCCGGCGAAGGCCGCTGGACCATCATCGCCGCCATCGAATCCACCACCCCGGCTCCGGTGCTCAGCGCCGCTCTCTATCAGCGCTTTTCTTCACAGGGTGAAGACGATTTCGCCGGAAAAGTTTTGTCCGCCATGCGCTTCCAGTTCGGTGGGCACATCGAGAAAAAATCCGGATCCTAGCTTTTGCGATTCTTATTCTCACTCGCGCGGCAGAAGGCAGGCTTTCGTTTATGAGTTTGAATCACGCAGATCCCAACCCCGTTGGCGCGCCCTGCGTCATGGTCATCTTTGGCGCCAGCGGCGATCTCACCAAGCGCAAGCTCATTCCCGCGCTCTGCAATCTCGCCGGCGACGGGCTGCTCTCCAAACAATTCGCGATCGTCGGCTTCGCCGCTAACGACTACACCACCGAAACGTTTCGCAAAATGTTGACCGAAGAAATTCCGAAATATTCCGCCAAGCCCATCGATCAAAAACTCTGGAATTGGTTTCTCGAGCGCATCTACTACGTCAAAGCTGATTTTCTCGACGCCCCCGCCTACCAGCGCCTCAAAGAACAGATCGACCAGGCCGACAAGCAGCACAACACCATGGGCAACAAGTTTTTCTATCTGGCGGTCGCTCCCAGATTTTTTTCCCCCATCGCCAAACTCCTTGGCGAAGCCGGGCTCACCAAAGAAGAAGCCGGCCACTGGGCTCGCGTCATCGTCGAAAAGCCTTTCGGCCACGACCTGGAATCCGCCAAACAGCTCAACCAGGACCTCAAACAGGTTCTCACCGAAAATCAGATCTACCGCATCGATCATTACCTCGGAAAAGAGACCGTCCAGAACCTCATGGTCTTTCGCTTTTCCAACAACATCATCGAGCCCCTCTGGAATCGCAATTACGTCGACCACGTGCAGATCACTGCCGCCGAAACCGTGGGTGTCGAACACCGCGGTGGCTTTTACGAAACTGCCGGCGCCCTTCGCGACATGGTCCCTAATCATCTTTTCCAGTTGCTCACCATGACCGCCATGGAACCGCCCATCTCCTTCGATGCCGATGAAGTCCGCAACAAGCAGGCCGAAGTTCTTCACGCCATCCAGCCGCTCGGCCCTGAAGAAGTGCTCACCTGCATGGTTCGCGGCCAGTACGGTGAAGGCGCCATCGACGGCCAGCGCGTGCCCGGCTATCGCAGCGAACCCGACGTCGCTCCCACTTCCAACACCGAAACCTTCGTCGCTCTGAAGCTTCAAATCGACAACTGGCGCTGGGCCGGTGTTCCCTTTTACCTCCGCACCGGCAAGCGTCTCGCTCTGCGAGAAACCGAAATCGTGATCCAATTCCGCCGCACTCCCTTTGTTCTTTTTCGTAACACCAGCGTCCGCAATCTCGAAACCAATCGTCTCGTCGTGCACATTCAGCCCGACGAAGGTATCTCTCTCAGCTTCGGCGCCAAAGTTCCCGGCTCGGTCATGAAGCTCGGCCTCGTCAACATGGATTTCGATTACGCCACCTATTTCGGCTCGGAACACAGCACCGGCTACGAGCGCCTGCTGCGCGATTGCATGGTGGGCGACCCTACGCTTTTCCAGCGCGCCGACATGGTGGAAGCCGGATGGAACGTCATCCAGCCCATCCTCGATGTGTGGCACGCTTTGCCTGCGCGCGATTTTCCGAATTATGCTGCTGGATCGTGGGGCCCCGCGGAAGCTTCGGAACTAATGGAGCGCGACGGCCGTGAATGGCGCAATCCCGACGAAGATGGCCTGCTCAAACGCAGCCCCACGGTGGCTGACGGTGTTGGAATCTCCTGATGCCTGTTGCAGCCCAACGCGAAATTCACATCTTCAAAGACGGCGCCGCCATCGCGCGCCGTGCCGCGGAAATTTTCGTAGATGCCGCACAATCCGCCGTCACTCGCAGCGGCTCCTTCAGCGTAGCGCTCGCCGGAGGCTCAACCCCAAAATTGCTTTATTCTTTGCTGGCCACCGATCCCGGCCTGCGCGCCAAGCTCCCTTGGGATAAAATACAATTGTTCTTCGGCGACGAACGCCACGTAGATCCCGACGATTCGCAAAGTAATTACAAAATGGCTTTTGACACCATGATCAGCAAAGCGCCGTTCAAACCCGAACAGGTTCATCGCATGAAGGGTGAATATCCCGACGCCGGGAAAGCTGCGCTCGAGTACGAACAGGAATTGCAGAAACATTTTCAGCTCAAAGAGGGCCAACTACCCCGTTTCGATCTGGTTCTCGTCGGCATGGGTGATGAAGGCCACTGCCTGTCGCTCTTTCCTGGCACCAAAGCCCTCCATCCCGCCGCAGGCCGCACCGTAGTCTCCAACTGGGTCGGCAAACTTTTTACCGAGCGCATCACCATCACCGCGCCGGTCGCCAATAACGCCGCGCAGATCCTTTTCACCGTCACAGGAAAAGAAAAATCGCTGGCCCTGAAAGCCGTCCTCGAAGGCCCTTACGAGCCGGAGCAGCTACCCTCGCAATTGCTTCAGCCCACTGACGGAAAATTACTGTGGCTTGTCGACCAAGCCGCAGGCGCTATGCTTACTACCGGAATTCGAGAATAAACAGGAGACGCACATGGCAACAACCGCAAGCACCGGCAAAATTGAAACCTATCTCGGCGCAAAGGCCGAATCCCTGCTGGGATTCAGTTCCCCAAAAATCTCCAAGGACCGCCTGCATCTCCCCGGTCCCGATTTCATCGATCGCATCTGGTCCGTTTCGAATCGCAGTATCCGCGTCATCACCAATCTTCAGCGCATGTTCGGCCGCGGGCGCCTCGCCAACACCGGCTACCTCTCGATCCTCCCCGTCGATCAGGGCATCGAGCATTCCGCAGGCGCCAGCTTCGCGAAAAATTCCGATTATTTTGACGCCGAAAATATCGTCAAGCTCGCCATGGAAGGCAACTGCAACGCCGTCGCCTCCACCTTCGGCGTCCTGGGAACCGTCGCCCGCAAATACGCCCACAAAATTCCCTTCATCGTGAAACTCAATCACAACGAGCTGCTCACCTACCCAAATAAAGCCGACCAGATTTTCTTCGGCACCGTGCAGGAAGCCTACGACATGGGCGCAGCCGCCGTCGGCGCCACCATTTATTTCGGCTCCGAACAAAGCGGCCGGCAGATCGTGGAAGTCAGCCAGGCCTTCGCCCACGCCCACGAACTGGGCATGGCCACCGTTCTGTGGTGCTACCTCCGCAACAACGCCTTCAAAAAAGACAAGGACTATCACCTCTCCGCCGATCTCACCGGACAGGCCAACCATCTTGGCGTCACCATTCAGGCCGACATCATCAAGCAAAAACTTCCCGAAAATAATGGCGGCTATGCCGCGCTCAACATGGGCGATTCCAGCTACGGAAAATTTGACAAGCGCATCTACACCGAGCTCGCCAGCGATCACCCCATCGACCTGTGCCGCTACCAGGTCGCCAACTGTTTCATGGGCCGCGCGGGGCTGATCAACAGCGGCGGCGCTTCCGGTGCCAACGATTTCGAGGAAGCCGTCACCACCGCGGTCATCAACAAGCGCGCTGGCGGCACCGGCCTCATCTCCGGCCGCAAAGCCTTCCAGCGCCCTATGAAAGAAGGCGTCCAGTTGCTCAACGCCATCCAGGACGTCTATCTGAGCCCCGACGTCACCGTTGCATAAAGGTGGTTAACGGTTCTGGGTTAGTGGTTCTGGGCGCCCCACACGACGACTTTTCGTGTGGGGATTTTGTGAATGAACAACCGAGACTTTAATTTCCTGTAGCGTCCGATGTGGTAACAGAAAAGTTCCGACCACAATTCTCCAATCGAATCAGCCGTCAAAGAAACCGGGAGCAAACAAATGTCTGACCGCTTAAAAGGCAAAGTCGTAGCCGTCACCGGAGGAAATCAAGGCATCGGCCTCGGCATTGCCCAGCGCTTCGTCAAAGAAGGCGCCGCCGTCTCCATCTGCTATCTCTCCGACAAGCCGGGAACGGAAGCCATCGTCCAGGGTTTCCGCGACAGCGGCGCCAAGGCCGTCGCCATTCAATGCGACGTCTCCAAACTCGCCGATGGCCAGCGCTTCGTCGAAGAAACCGCCGCGCAACTCGGCGAAATCGATATCCTCATCAACAACGCAGGCGTCGAGCGCCGCGCCAATTTCTGGGAAGTCACCGAAAAAGACTACGATTTTGTCTTGAATGTAAATCTAAAGGGCCTCTTCTTCATCACCCAGGCCTTCGTCAAGCATCAGATGAACGCCAAAGCCGGCGGCAAAATCATCAACATCAGCTCTGTTCACGAAGAGCTCCCCTTCCCGCATTTCTCCACCTATTGCGCCAGCAAGGGCGGCGTCAAAATGCTCACCCGCGATCTTTCCATCGAGCTCGCTCCCCTCGGCATCACCATAAATTCCATCGCCCCCGGCGCCATCGAGACGCCCATCAATAAAGCTCTGCTGAACGATCCCGAAAAATTAAAAGCCCTGCTCGCAAATATTCCTCTCAAGCGCCTCGGCGAGCCCGGCGATGTCGCCTCCGTCGCCGTTTTTCTGGCCTCCGACGAATCCAGCTACATCACCGGCACCACCATCTTTGTTGACGGCGGCTTGCTCTGGAATTATCAGGAACAGTAAGACGTAAAATATGACCGCGCCAACTACATCAAAACCGATCCGCTTGGTGATCGCCGACGTCGACGGCACTCTCGTCACCCAGGAAAAAATCCTCACCGAGCGTGCCGTTCAATCCGTCTTCCGCCTCCGCGAAGCCGGAATAAAATTCGCGGTCACCAGTGGCCGCCCGCCGCGCGGCATGGCCATGCTCGTCGATCCCCTGAAAATCGACACCCCCATCGCCGGCTTCAACGGCGGCGTCATCACCAGGCCCAATCTCACCACCATCGTGCGCGAAAATTTCCTCCCGCGCGCCATGGTCGAAAAAGTTATCAAAATTATCATCGACCATAAACTTGACGTCTGGGTTTACACCGGCCTGGACTGGAACGTGCGCGACCTCAGCGCTCCGCACGTCGCCCGCGAACAATGGACCGTCAAATTCGCGCCCACGGTCGTCGCCAAATTTGATGGCCTTCTCGAAAACGTCGCCAAAGTAGTCGGCGTCAGCGACGACCTCGACGCCGTGCAGCGCTGCGAAAAAGACACTCAGGACGCCTGCGGCGACCAGGCTTCCGCCGCTCGCTCCCAACCGTACTATCTCGACGTCACCCACCCCAAAGCCAACAAAGGCGAAGTCGTCCTGGCCATGTCCGAACTCTTGAACACCCCCGTCGACCAGATCGCCACCATCGGCGACATGCCCAACGACGTCCTGATGTTTCGCAAAAGTGGAATCAGCATCGCCATGGGCAACGCCAGCCCGGAAGTCCAGAAAGCCGCGACCTACGTAAGCGCCTCGAATGAACAGGAAGGCTTCGCCGAAGCCATGGACAAATTCGTCTTGCAATCAACCAGCGCAACAAATTAATTGTTTTTGATTTGTTCCCGTCTTCGTCAACGATTACACGTGCGTGGCTTTCGCACCCTTTGCCGCCTGTAAAAGTTTTTTCACATTCTCCGCAATATTCCCGCCGCCAAACACCGCATTCCCCGCCACCAGCAACTCCGCCCCCGCCCGCACCACGTCCGCAATCGTATCCAGCGCCACTCCCCCATCCACTTCAATCCTGAAGTTCAGCCCGCGTGCCGCGCGCGTCTTCGCCAATGCTTCCATCTTTCCCAGCGACCCACGAATAAATTCCTGCCCGCCAAAACCCGGATTCACCGACATCACCAGTACGTGATGCACGATCTCCAGAACCTCATCCAGCATCTCCACCGGCGTCGCGGGATTAATCACCACTCCCGGCTGGCAACCGTGCGAAGCAATCAAATGCAGCGTGCGATCCAGATGCACACACGCCTCCTGGTGCACCGAAATCCACGAGGCCCCCGCTTCCGCGAACGCCGGTATCAAATCGTCGGGCCTCTCAATCATCAGGTGGCAATCGAAAATCGCATCGGGCAGCGCTTTGCGCAACGATTTCACCACCGGAGGCCCAATCGTAATATTCGGCACAAAGTGCCCGTCCATCACGTCCACGTGCAGCACCGATCCGCCCGCATCCAGCGCGGCTTTCGCGTCCACGCCCAGTTGCGCGAAATTCGCGGACAATATCGACGGTGCCAGCTCTATTTTTCCCAATGCATTTCTCCTGCAACGCCGTTCACCAGGATTATACTCACCTCTGCCAGGGAATCGTGCGCCTCTCTCGAGTGCTCTCCTTCACCATTTCCAAAATCCGCATCACGTGCAAAGCATGTTCCGGGCTCACCGCCAACTCACCGCGCCCCAGCATCGCATCGCGCACGTTGGCGTAATAATCCCGGTAATCGCTCGCGGCTGAAGGAACACTCCGCCGGGTCTCCACTCCGTTCTCCACCGTCGTCAGCACGCCCCAATCTTTCTCCGGTTCGGCCTCCCACTCTGCGCTCCCAAAAGTAATTCCATTCCGTAAATTTATTTCCTGCGGATCGAAAGTCTGCTTGAAAAACGCTCCGCGTGTCCCATGCACCAGAAAACGCGGCCGCGGCGTCACCGCCAGCATCGTGGAGCGCAGCACCGCCCGCATCCCACCCTCATAGTGCAGCATCACGTCAAACGCATCGTCCACCACCGCTGTAGCTCGCTCCACTCGCACATCCGCGGTCACCGCTGTGGGCAATCCAAACAGCACCAGCGCGTGATCGATCAGGTGCGGCGCAAGATCAAACAAAATTCCCGCGCCCGGCACTCTGCGCTCTCGCCACGCGCCAATCTTTAATTCCGGCCGGTAGCGGTCATAGTTCGTTTCGAATCGCACGATCCGTCCCAGCGTCCCATCCGCAACGATCGCCCGTATCGCCTGAAAATCCCCGTCGTATCTCCGGTTCTGATAAACGGTAATCAACCTTCCAAGTTTCTTCGCTAGCTCCACAAGCTCTGCCGCTTCCGCCAGCGTGGTCGTAAACGGTTTGTCCACCACCACGTCGCGCCCCGCCTCCAAACACTCGCGCGCAATCGGCGCATGCGTCTCATTGGGGGTAGCAATCACCACCAGTCGAATTTCTCGTATCTTTAGAAGCTCCGCCACACTCCGAACCACGCGCACATCCGGATTCTTCTCCGCCGCTTCATTTCCGCTGCGCTGCACAATCGCCGCCAGCCGCAACCCCGCCGTCGCGCGTATCACCTGCGAATGAAACGCCCGCCCCGCCAACCCAAATCCAACCAACCCCACATCAATCATCGCCCTTGGTCCTTCTCAGTCATAAGCAACTTGAATGTCGGCCACATCCGGACACATAGAATCTCTGCCGAGAGCGGGTGGCCCACCCACGCTGCACCGCAAAGACTCTGGTGCCCCACACGACGTTTTTTCGCGTGGGGATTTTGTTATTGAACAAGCAACGCCCTGCTCGCGTCACTCCGCGGCCCTCGACTCCAATTCTAGACCCCTCCCTACACTGTCTCATTGCTTGCCGCCGCCGCCTCGCTCACAATTACCATCGCACCATGTCCGATCCTGCCACCACCCAAACCCGCCACCTCAAATTTATCCAAGCCGCCCTCTTCCTCGGCTTCGTCATCACCGGCATGATCGCCACTATCCTCGGCCCCGTCCTCCCCGTCTTCATCACTCGTTGGACACTCTCCGACGCCCAAGCCGGGTTATTTTTCACCACGCAGTTTACCGGCTCCTTCATAGGCGTGGTTCTGTCCAGCATCTTTCTCGCGCGCGGCTATCGCAACGCGCTAGTGCTCGGCTTTCTTCTACTGGCTGCGGGAGCCGCGGGCCTCAGC
>JBBSFG010000167.1:0-8233 GCA_038238965.1 Candidatus Acidiferrales bacterium
CCTGCTGGGTTTTGCGGATTGCGAGTGGCACGGTATCGGAGAGTTTCGCAAATCAGGTTTCAAGTGCGTTTGCGACCTCGAGGATATCGCTTCTTTTATACGTGACAATGTTGTGGACGAACTGATGCTTAGCCTACCCATCGGTTCGCTGTATTCGGAAATCTCGCGTATTGTGGCACTCTGCGACGAGCAGGGCATTACCACTCACGTGCTGTTCAGTCCGTTAGATCTCAAAACGCGGAACACAAAGGCCACGACACCCAACTATGGTTCCCTGGTCACGCTCCCGGTAGGGGCGATGGACGGATGGGCTTTGTTGGCCAAGCGCACCCTGGACGTTACGATTTCGTTGTTGTGTATCGTTTTCTTTTCTCCGGTACTGCTGATCACCGGAATATTGGTCAAATTAACTTCGCCTGGTCCTATTCTTTTTGTACAGAAGAGAGTGGGTCGTGCCAAGAGACTGATTTCCGTTTATAAGTTTCGGACAATGGTGGCCAATGCGGAGCAAAAGCAGGCAGGGCTGGAGCATTTGAACCAGGCCGGCGGACCCGTATTCAAGATACTGAAAGATCCGCGCGTCACACCCCTCGGGAAGTTCCTACGGAAGGCCAGCATCGACGAACTTCCTCAACTGTTTAATGTGCTGAAAGGCGATATGAGCCTTGTCGGCCCACGGCCGTTGCCAGTGCGGGACTATCAAGGGTTTAACCGAGACTGGCAACGCCGCCGTTTCAGTATCCGCCCCGGCATTACCTGTCTGTGGCAAATCAATGGAAGGAGTTCCATACCATTTGAACGGTGGATGGAACTGGATCTGGAGTACATCGACCGATGGTCTATCTGGCTCGACTTACAGATTCTCATCCGCACTATCCCGGCCGTTCTTAAAGGGTCGGGCGCGGCGTGAAGTAAGTTTTATGACCAGGCGCGCTGCGATTTCCACCCCGGATACTCCTGTTTCTTTCAACGAAGCGAGTCGTAATCCTGCGGTTCAGCCGGCGCCGCGAATGCTTCCGACAACCACATGAACATTTCTTTCCCCTTACAACTTCCTACAAATGTGCAGCCAGACGCACGTGAAGGCTTGACGGTTGCGCCTCCATGTTCCGCCGACCTTCAAACGGTAGCAGACGTCTCCGATTTTCTCAGTACCCTTTTCGCACTGTTAGACGAGAGCGCGATTCAGTACTGCGTACTGAAACGCCGAGAGGCAATTTCAGCCGTCGGCATGGAAGCACTTGAGCTGGCCGTCGATCGCGCGCACCGCAGGAAACTGCCGAGGATATTCTGCAATCTGCCCAAGGAGCGGTACCAACCTGTGCAGTGCATTGGCGGAGATGCAGGCACTGACCACTTTCACTTCGCACTGTCCCATGGTTCGCAGCCCCAATTTGTGCGTGTGAGTGTCCTTTATCCGCAGAGCGGTTCCTTATTGTCCGCCGTCCAGAACGAGATATTCGTTCGACGCCAATGGCAAGGAAACTGTTGGATGGCTTCGCCCGCCGACGAGTTCTCTTATCTGCTCGCCAAGACCACGCAAGCTGAATCACTGACAAATGTAGATGAAGGAAGACTGAGACTTCTGGTCGAGAGACTGGGCACGACAGCGGCGGAGTCAGCGGCTGGAGAACTGTTTGGTGTGATGAACCGGTCAGAGATCGTTATTGCCTGCTCGATAAGCGCATTCGGCAGCCTACTTCATAAACTCAGATGTGTGCCCCGGCATAACCTGGCATCCAGAGTTGTGCGTTCGACGCTTGCGAGCATCAGAAAGGGACGGCAGTGGTTTCGCGACTGGTGCCGTCCGAACGGATTACTGATCACTATCCTCGGACCGGACGGAGCAGGGAAGACTACAATTTCAACTAAGATCTTCGATCTTTTCGGACCGGGATTCGGGCCCCACAGACTGTTCATGTGGCGTCCGGAAGTCCTTCCGCGATTGTCGCAAAATCCTACCACCATTGACCTACCCCACAGCAAGCCTCCCCATGGTTACTGGGAATCGTTGGCGCGAATCCTGGCTACTTTTCTCGATTACTGGATCGGCCATTTTATTCTTGTCAAACCGCTGCTTTGCCGTTCTGCCTTGATTCTGTACGACCGCGATATCCATGACATCCTCGTCGACAGCCGCCGGTATCGCTATGGTGGGCCGAGATGGATGTTGCGGTTATTGACGAATGCACTACCTCGCACGGAATCGCTCTTCCTGGTCCTGGATGCAGCCCCGGAAGTAATTTTGAAACGAAAGCAAGAGGTCCCTCCGGAAGAAGTGCGCCGACAACTGGCGGCCTACCAAAGACTTGCGGCCGAGCTTCCGGATTCCTATCTGATCCGGACAGACGGAGCGCTTGAGGCCACGACGTCGTCGGTGACCCAATCCATCGTGCGACACCTCGGGCTTCGCTATGAGCGTCGTTACCTTCAAAAGAAAACCGCAGGCGCACTCGCGTGAGTACGAAGGTTTTGAAAGTCTGGAGCGATACGGTCAGTGTGCCGGGAGCTGCCTCCTACTCACAACGCGGCTCGTGGCTGCAGAAAGGCGTATACGCAGTTCTCGATCAAGGCCTCATTTCGGGGTCCAATTTTCTCTTGACCATTCTACTGGCCCGCTGGCTAGCACCCGAGCAATATGGCGCCTACGCTCTGAGCTTCGCAATCTTCGTCCTCTTTTCGTTTCTCCAACAAGGCCTCTACCTGGAACCCATGAGCGTTTTCGGTCCATCGATCTACCGAAGTTCCCAGCGGGAGTACCTGGGGACACTCATATGGCTCCAAGGGGCGCCGGCCGGGGCAGCCATCGCGCTGGGTCTCCTTGTGACTGCGACATTCCTTCACAATGACGCGGGATTTTTTCAAATGGCGCTGTTGGGAATGGCCTTCAGCGCACCATGTGTTTTGCTTTACTGGTTTTCGCGGCGAGCCTTCTATCTGCAGTTGCGGCCCAAGAGCGCCGTAGGCGGAGCGCTACTTTATTGCGGGATACTCTTGATTGGTGTCTGGTTTCTTTTTCGCAATGGACTACTCTCACCGTTCAACGCTTTCCTCTCCATGGGAGTTGCGGCCTTAACTACGAGTGTCTGGCAGCTTCGGCAACTGCGACCGATTCTGTTCAAGAGCAAGAACAAGTTGGAATTGTGGGAGGTTGGTCGCCGTCACTGGAACTACGGTCGCTGGGCAATATTAGGTTCTCTGTTCATCTGGATTCCGTGGAGCGTGTACTACCCGGTGGTAGCGCATTTTTCGGGACTCGCGGAAGTGGCAAATTTACGGGCACTGCTAAATCTGACCCTGCCGGTTACTCAGACGCTTTCCGCCTTCACACTTCTCTTTCTTCCTCACGCTTCGAACGTCGGCGAGCAAGAGAGTTGGGCCGGCGCGAAAGCGTTGGCGCTAAAGATTACTGCGTTTTTCGCAATGGGAGCTATTGTGTATTGGCTCCCCGTCTGTCTATTCCGAGCGCCGCTCCTGCGGTTCCTGTATGCGGGTCATTATTCTGGGATCGCTCGACTGGTACCGTGGATCGGTTTCGCCTCCATTCTGAGCGGTGTGGCGCTCGGGCCGACAATTGCTTTTCGCGCGATGCGGTCGCCCTCAACCGTTAGTTTCTTTTATTTTGTCTCCAGCGCAGTCTCGCTCGCCTTCGGAATTCCCGCCACTCGTTTGTATGGCATTCCCGGCGCCGTGACGTGCCTCCTTCTTTCGAATTTTGTGGCCGTAGTTCTTGGCTGGGCGATGCTTTTGCGGCGGGGTCGCTCAACAATCAAATCTCGCCTGGTTGAGCAGCAGGCAGTCTCATGAGTGACATCGTGGCGACTTCTCGAGCGGGCAAAACCATTTATTGGCCTGCTAAACTGACGGGTAAACGATGGAGAGCCCTGATCAAGGGGAAGCCAGCGATTGCGATCCTGGGTCTCTTGCTATCTACGCTGCTTGGTCTGATCGTTGCAATTTACCCAACTGCGACGGGCATAGCATTCGCAGCAATGATCGCCGTGGCGATGGTACTGATTCAGTTCCATCGGAGGGGCGTTGAAACCTGGCAGATCATCACACTGACATGCCTAACAGGTTACGTAGTGTTAAATTACGGGTTTGAAAACCTAAGCATCCCACTCGGTCCCCTGCGATTCCTGCCAATCGGTGAGCTCTTAATGGGCGTGGCCCTGCTCTTGGCGGTGTTACGTCACCGCGGACCGGTGCTTCGCGGCGCTTTGCAGAACGCACCAGTTCTGTACACCGTTGCATTGCTCTTGCTTACCCTTATTCATCTCGCATCCGATGTACCGAACTACGGATTGTACGCCCTGCGTGACAGCACTTCTTCTTTTGAGGCTGTTTTTGTTGTCCTTGGAATTCTGTGGGCAAGTCGGGAGCGCAATATCGAGCTGCTGGCGAAATGGCTGATGTTTCTCTTTATCGTGGCCACGCTTTACAGCTACACGTTTCCTTGGGCCGACCAATTGGAAAATTGGTCACCAGGCTCGGGACCGTTTCATCCCGTCCCGCTTTTGGGGAATTATCAGGAAGTGGCGGTGTATCTGCTCGCCGGGGCGCTGTTCTGTATCTGGGTAGCGCCATCTGTCACCGCCTGGCCCCGATGGTTCCTCAATATACTGGCCACGGCCCAATTGGTTGGGCTGGGCATTCTGCAGTCGCGGACGATGTACGTGGGAATTGCACTTATCCTTGTGCTCCTGGTGTTTTTGCGCGAAACCAGGAGAATGTCTCAATTCCTTTCTTTACTCGGTCGGTCGCTTGGCGCACTAGTGTTGACACTGCTTCTTTTGTCAATGGTCGGCTGGAAAGTGCAGGGGCGCCTCGGGCCTATGGATATGTCGGGCCTGACGAAAGAACTGGAAAGTATCTGGCCCTCCAGCGCCGAGAGTGCGCAGTTGGGCCATGAATCTGACCGCCGCGCCTGGTACGGAGAGGTATGGGACAAGTTGCGATCTAGCTCCGTTCACCTGGCGTTAGGGGTTGGCTATGGACAGCCGCTGATCGATTTCATGTCCGAAACTGGCCAGCCCATTCGTCAGCCGCACAATTCCTCACTGAACGTCTTCGGGCGTCTCGGATTGGTGGGATTGTCGATCTGGTTGCTATTTGTGTGGACAGTGATGAAACGACTTTGGAATGCAGCGCGCCAATCTGGAAGGGCAGCAGGTGTCCACTCACCTCTCCACCTGTGGTTGCTTACTTTCTGTGTGCTCGGTTTGTTGGACAGCATGGTACAGCCGTATTTTGAGTTTTCCCACTCTGCGGTACCGTTCTTTTTCCTTTTAGGCGTAGCGTTGGGAACTCATCCCAAAGTAACGATGGATCGAACGGCGCCGGCTTTCAGCCATGCTAGCGTTTCTCTTCGTACCCCAGAGAGCGCCGGCCTACGCGGCTTGCCATGGTGAAGCGATTGATTGTAGTCACCAGTTGGGACGATGGCGATTGCCAGGATCTGAGGTTGGCAGAAATGCTTCGCCATGCCGGACTGGCAGGGACCTTCTATGTTCCGATCTTTGGGCACGATGGAAAACGCCCGCTTCGGCCGGGGGACCTGCGTACTCTGGTCTCCGAAGGGTTTGAAGTTGGCGCCCATACGATGACTCATCCAGTCCTTTCCGAACTGCACGGCCAGGAACTTTGGGTTGAAGTTTCAGACTGCAAGGTAGTCCTGGAACAAATCCTGGGACATGAAGTGCAGATGTTTTGTTATCCCCGCGGACGATATAACCGTGAGGTTCTCGAGACGGTGCGCAGGGCCGGCTACCGCGGCGCACGCACGACACGAATGCTTTGCCATCAAAATTCGTTCGGCGCTTTTGAGATGCCCACCACGATGCAGGCTTACCCTCACGGTTCCTTTACCTATTACAAGAATATGGGCAAGCGCTTCGACTTACCGCGACTTTTCAAATATGTTTTCGAATTGCGGCGGCTGCAAAACTGGGTGGACCTGAGCAAGAGGCTCTTTGATCAAGCCTTGGAAGATGGCGGAATCTGGCACTTGTTTGGACATTCATGGGAAATCGAGAAATTAGGGTTGTGGAAAGACCTGCAGGAGGTGCTCGATTATGTTCGCGACCGGCCTGACGTGATCTACGCGAACAATAGCCAGACCCTAGAAATCCTCAAACAGGAAGCACCACCCGCCCAAGGGCAAAGGGTTCAATGAAAATTGCTGTAGTGCATAACACCTATCAATGGCCCGGTGGTGAAGATGTCATTGTCGCCCAGGAGCGGGATGTTTTGCGGTCCGCTGGTCACCAAGTGATCGAGTACCGCCGCAGCAACCGTGAAGTTGTTAGCACTGATCTGATTCATCAAATCAAATTGGCCCAAAAAGTCGTTTGGTCAAACGATACGTTTCAGGAGTTTCGCGTGCTGCTCCAGCGGGAAAAGCCCGACATCGTCCACGTGCACAATACCTTCGTCATGATTTCGCCTTCGATCTATTGGGCGTGCGCAGAGGAAAACGTTCCCGTGGTGCAGAGCCTGCACAATTTCCGACTTTTCTGCCCGGCAAGCAATTTTCTGCGCAATGGCAAGATCTGTGAGGAATGTACGGAGCACAGCTTGCTCCGGAGTGTCGCCTATGGTTGCTACCACAATTCCAGATTCGCTACCGGAGCTGCAGCCCTGATGTTAGCAACCCATCGCTGGGCAGGTACCTGGGCTGACAAAATCGACTGCTATATCGCCGTCTCGCAATTTGCTCGCAAAAAGTTTGAGCGCGGCGGGCTTCCTTCCGAAAAAATAGTTGTCAAGCCTCATTTTGTATATCCAGATCCCGGACCACGTTCATCTCCCGGCACTTACGCGGTGTTTGTAGGCCGGTTTACTTCCGAAAAGGGACTTCCGCTTCTTCTGGATGCATGGAGGCAGGTAAACACTTCCGTTCCGTTGGTGATTGTTGGAGATGGCCCATTACGCGAAACTCTTGAAGCACGAGCAGCACAATCTGGCGGCTCTCGTGTGATATTTCGCGGGCATTTGTCTCGCGAGGAGACGCTGGCGACGATAAAAGGAGCAAAAGTGCTGGTTTGCGCCAGTGAGTGTTATGAGCAAGGGCCGGCTACGATTCTGGAAGCGTACGCCTGCGGTGTTCCGGTGATCGCTCCCGCGCTTGGGCCCATCGATGAGGTTGTTCAGGATAAACAGACGGGTTTGCTCTTTCGGGCTGGAGACGGTGCGCACCTCGCGCAGCAAGTCACGTGGGCCCTCAGTCACGAAGAACAACTGCAGAGTATGGGTACAAGAGCTAGAGCGAGATTCGAGTCCACCTACAGTGGCGCCAAGAACTACGCGAGACTCATGGAAATATACGAGCGCGTTCTCGCCGGGACAAGGGCACAGGCCGTAGTGCTTGACACGCTCGATCGGACTCGTTACCAGGCAAGCAGAGTAGCGTCCGCCTAAGACTCTTTCGACAATCCAACACCTAATTTAAACAAGCGCGGTTACCACGCCAATCCGCCCGAGAGATGCCCTCTCGGAACAAAAAAGGAGCTAGCTTGCGCAACAGCACTGCGATGACAAAGCGGCTGCATCTGCTGTCCGACTTTATCTTGAATCCGACGAGGTCCGCGGGTCTGATCGACTTCGTCGTCGATATGGATGAACAACAATTTGACGGCTTTCTCTCGCTTCTCGATAAGCACCACGTCCTCCTGCGCGTCCTTACGCCGTTGCAGGAAGCAGCCATAACAATGGGAGCTTCCCAATTGGCGGAAAGAGCGGAGGCCGCACTGGCAACAGAGCGCGAACGAATTCGTGTGGCCCTGCAATCTCTCAAAGCGATCTGTGACGAGCTCGAAAATGCAGATTGCCCGGTGGTGGTGATTAAGACGCTGGAACACTGGCCGGATTTCGGAAGCGACCTGGATCTTTTCACGACCGGAAACGAGCGACGTGTGAGCGACCTGTTCGCAAAAAAATTCCGAGCGCGCAACACCACCCGGAGTTGGGGTGACTACCTGTCTCATAAGCGGAGTTTCAAGCTGCCTGGCCTCGAGACGCCGGCGGAAGTCCACGTCAGTCGGCTTGGGCAGGCGGGGGAACACATCCAGTTGGCGAAAAGGATCGTGACCCGTCGCCGTCCGATGAATGTAAACGGATATGTATTTCAGATCCCGGCACCGGAAGAACGCGTGATTGTGACCAGTCTCGAGCGGATGTACCGGCATCTCTACTTCCGCATATGCGACATCCTGAATTTGGCGAGGTTGCTACA
>JBBSFG010000168.1:0-8218 GCA_038238965.1 Candidatus Acidiferrales bacterium
CGGCCTTTCCATTCCACAAATCTTTGAACGGCTTGGCGAATCCGCGTTTCGCCACATTGAGGCCGAACAACTTCGCGCCGCGCTTGGCCGCGCAACGGAACTTGGCGAGGGAACGGTGCTGGCGTTGGGCGGCGGCACCTATGCGCAAGCGGGTTGTGCCGAATTCTTGCGAACCGCCGGCGTGCCCGTTCTTTGGCTTGACGCGCCTCCGGAAACTCTGCTGGCCCGCTGCATGATCATGCCCGGACGGCCCCTCTTTAGAGATGAAGCCAGCTTTCGCGCGCTGCATGAGCAGCGTCTGCCGTTTTATCAGCAAGCCGACCATCGTGTGGACAGCTCGCGGGAAACTTCCGCGGTGGTTGCCGAAATATTGCAGCGCGGAATCGCCGGCGGCCCCGAAGGGGAAACCCATCTGGTAGTCGAAAACCCGCAATCGTACAGGGGGAATTGATGCACATGTGGAGAAAAATAATGTCGCGAAGAAAGGTGTTGTTCCCATTCGCCTTCGTTGCTTTCGCCTGCATGCTTTTCGCGCTAGCCGCAATCAAGATTACTCCCGTGGACGCCGCCGGGGCGATCTTCACGCCGGACAAGGGAAAATTAACCATCCAGCTCGACGGCCAGACCGTGGGCAGCGAACAGTTTGAATTGACACAGGCCGGCAAGGATTGGATCGCCACAGGCGTAACGGAAATCTCCATGCCGGGATCCGCCGCAACTCGCGTGAGCGGCACGCTCAAGATGCAGCCCGACGGCGCACCGATCAGCTATGAATGGACTTCACGCGCGGATAAAACTAACGGAGCGCACATTGCGTTTTCCAATGGCGTAGCGAAAATTACTCTCGAGATGCAGGGCGCGCGCCCCTATGAACAAGACCTGACCTTCAATGCCCCTCTGATCGCCGTCCTGGACAACAACCTCTATCATCAGTATGAGCTGCTGGCCCAACTCTATGACTGGTCCAAGCGCGGCACGCAGACCTTCCCGGTGTTAATTCCGCAAGACCTCACTCCCGGCTCGATTTCCGTCGAAGCCACCGGCACGGCCTCGCGCGACGGAAAAAGTTACGAGGGATTGCGTGTAACCACCAGCGATCTCGAGGTGCTTCTGATGCTCGATGCCAATCACCGCCTCATGCGGCTCGAAGTCCCCAGCGCCAAGGTTTCCGTCGTCCGCGACTAGCCCGCTCCCACGCCGGGCCAATGCCGGAAAAGAAAAACGGGATAAACATTTCTGTTTATCCCGCTCTGTCATCTGGAAAAAAATTGGCTCTTCGCCGTCCTACATCTTGGCAACAGGCCGCTGGTACACCGCGGCGCCCGGCCGCCGCATCGGATAGCCCTGCGGATTACCGTGCGAGTGCATCAGAGCCTGTCCATTCGAATGGCCGGTTCCGATGTGACCGTTTCCGTTGCCATTCGCCGGCGCTTGCTGTGGCAGCCGCGCCGGATTACCGATAGGGCGCAACGTGGCCGGAACCGCGGCGACGTGATCGCTGATGGCTTGCAACCTCTTCAGGATCGATTGCCATTGCTCCCAATCCAGTTGCCGCAGAAACGGGCGCAGTCCCTGAATGAACGGATCTTCCAGCAACGCTTCGCCGTCCGATTCCGGAATAAAAAATCTGTTCAAGCCCACGTTCAAAGCTTCGGAAATCTTCTCCAGCGTCCCGAGGCTCGGCGTCATCTGCCCGCTTTCAATGCGCGAGAGGTACGAACGCGACACTTTCGAGCGTGACTGTAGCTGGCTCTGGGTCATCGCGCGCGATTCGCGCAACTGGCGGATGCGCTGCCCGATATTCTCGACCGTCTCCTGGTTCACAAATCTGTCTGGAGCCGGATCGGCCACCGCTTCCTCCATCGGCGCCGGCGGAGGAATCAGGAATTCAAGGCGCTGCGGCAGCGCGCGGACGCAACGGCGGCAATTGCCGGTGCGTGTGCGGTACTGCACCAGTCCGCAGGTCTTGCAGCGAATGACTTCCCGGTCCATTTCAAACGAATCGAGCGAATTCATAGATTCTTTATCTATTTGTGAAGACACCGGCACTCCTTGATGACTGTATTTCCGGCGTGCGGATGGGATAGGGAACGCTGGAACGTTCTTAGGGGGGAAGACAGTAACTGGCGCGAGAGGGAGTTTCTCCCGAGCGGCTCGGAGTGTCAAGGGTATTTTTAGCTTTTTTTAATTTTTCGGAACATACGCTGTATCTTCGCTGTACTCCCGGACAGGTTTTCGGGGAAAATCGGCATTTTTTACATGAAATCGTCTCTCTGTTCGTCAGTGGTCTAACAAATTTCAAATGCGATAGGTACTTTTGAGAACTATTCCCATCCGCAAACGATCGAAACACCATACGGCGCCCGCGAGTAACGGCGCCACGCGGCGAAACTCGCGGTTTTTCTGTATGCTGTTGGACTTTCCGGAGAAAATGAAATGCCCACTCGCGATGATGCCTGGAAATTACTCTGCCAGTACACCAACTCCGAGAGCTTGCGCAAACATATGCTCGCTGTCGAAGCCTGCGTTCGCGCCTACGCCGGCAAATTCGGCGCCGATGAAGATCTCTGGAGCATCACTGCGCTGCTGCACGATTTCGATTACGAGCGCTGGCCCAACGCTGCCCACGCCGCCGACAAAGAGCATCCCGCCGAGGGTGCAAAAATCCTCCGAGAGCTCGGTTACCCGGAAGAAATGGTGCGCGCCATACTTTCGCATGCCGACTATTCGAACGTGCCGCGGCAATCGCAACTTGAGCACACCCTTTTCGCCTGCGACGAGCTGGCGGGATTTCTCACCGCCTGCGCTTATGTTCGCCCTTCAAAAAGCATTCTCGATCTGGAAGTCGACTCTGTGAAACGCCGGTTGAAAGACAAGGCCTTCGCAAAAGGAGTTAGCCGCGACGATGTTCGCAAAGGCGCGGAAGAATTGGGCGTCCCGCTGGAAGATCACGTGCGGTTTTGTATCGCGGCTTTGCGGGAAAATGCCGACGCTCTCGGCTTGCGCGGAAATTTGTGACCGCCGCTACCTTCAGGCCCGAAGCGCGCTAAACTCCGCGATGGGCATACAGCATCACTGCCGCGCCGAACAACATCCCGGCAATCAGCAATGCCACTACTCCCGCCGTAAACCATCGGGAGACGCCGGCGGCGCCGATGAATGGCGCGCCGTGAAAACCGTTGCGCTCTGATATCTCCACCGCTGATCCCGCTTTGTCTGAATCACCAAATGCCGGCTTTTCGATGGATTCCACGTTGGCGATGAAGCTATAGCCCTTCCGCGGAATAGTCTCAACGAATACCGGCCGGTCCGGCGAGTCGCCCAGGACCTGTCTCAGCTTGTTGACAGTGGTATTCACATTCGCGTCGTAGTTGATCTGCGTATTCGTGGGCCACAACCGCGCGCGCAATGTTTCCCGGGTCACCACTTCGCCCGGATTTTCCACCAGAATCAGTAACGCTTCACACACTTTGCCTTGTACCCGGACGCGCGAACCATTCTTGAACAACTCTTGTTGCTCCACATCCAGATGAAACGACCCAAATCGCACATAGCGGCGGAAGGGCGTCCCCAGCGACGTGCTATGCGTTTGTGGATAGAGAGATTCGCTTGTGGCTGACGCAGCGTTCATATCATTCACCCCAGAGTTCCGGTACAACGCTAACGGCGTTGACATCCAAGTGAGATAAGTTATATCTTAGATGTATATACAAGTCAAGATTAAGAGGCTGAATTCGTGGGCCACACACTCGCCAAATTGGACCTCACAGGAACCGGTTATTGCGCCAGCCTAAACTTCCGCAGAACCGCGCGCGCCGTCACCCGTATGTACGACGCCGCCATGCAGGAGTCTGGCGTTCGTTCCACGCAATTCGCTCTATTGGTGGCAATCGCCAAGACTCAGCCCGTGCCTATGGGCACTTTGGCCGAAGTATTGACCATCGATCGCACTACTCTTACTCGCAGCCTCAGGCTCCTCCAAAAAGAACGCATGATCACCATCTCCAAACGCTCCGAGATGCGCCAGCGCTTCCTGGAGTTGACTGCCACGGGCGAAAAAGCCTTGCAGCGCAGCCTGCCATTGTGGCGCGAAGCGCACGCCAAATTCGTAGCCGCTCTCGGCCCGGAGTACTGGCTAGCGATGCGCAGTGAACTCGAGCGCCTTGCTCGTATGGTTCCTGGCATCGAGATGACCGAAAATCCATCTTCCTCATCCGGCGCCCGTTCCACGCTGTCCTCGTAGCAGTTCGCGGCCGCTCGGTAAGCTCAGTCCGTATTCCAATTCACGCCTCACACACTGTCTTTCGGGAAATCGCGAATCACGTTAGAATTGTAGAGAATGTTTACGCAAATCGATGGATTTGAGAGCAACGTCGGCAAACATCCGCGGCGCAAAACGTACGCAGTAAAGGTCGGCAGCGTTCGCGTTGGCGGCGGCGCGCCAATTGTCGTGCAGTCCATGACGAATACCGACACGGCGGATGTCGAATCTACCTTCCGCCAGACCATCGAGCTGGCCGAAGCCGGCTCCGAAATCGTGCGCTGGACCGTGAACGTGCCGGAAGCCGCGGCAGCAGTACCCGAAATCAAAAAGCGTTTGCTGCAAGCCGGTTGCACCGCGCCGATCATCGGCGACTTCCATTACAACGGCCACGTGCTGCTCACCAAATATCCCGCATGCGCCGCGGCACTGGACAAATATCGCATCAATCCCGGAAACGTGGGCGCCGGTCAGCGGCGCGACGAGCAATTTTCCACTATCTGCAAAGTTGCGCGCGATCATGGCAAGCCGGTGCGCATTGGCGTGAACGGCGGTTCCCTCAACCAGGAACTGGTCATGCAGAAAATGCAGGAAAACACCGACCGCAACCTGGGAAAAGAATCCGAAGAAATCATCAATGAATGCATGGTCCTCTCCGCGCTGCAATCCACGGAACTCGCACTCGAATCCGGCTTGCGCCACGACCAAATCATTGTTTCCTGCAAGACTTCACGCCCGCGCGATTTAATCACTGTGTACCGGGACCTGAGCGCGAAAACGGAACAGCCGCTGCATCTTGGCCTCACCGAAGCTGGCATGGGCACCAAGGGCCTGGTTTGGTCCGCCGCCTCCCTTGGCGTCCTGCTTTATGACGGCATTGGCGACACTATCCGTGTTTCACTGACACCGCGTCCCGGCGGCGATCGCCGTGAAGAAGTCTATGCCGCGTGCGAACTTCTGCAATCTCTCGGCCTGCGTGCTTTCTCGCCCAGTGTCACGGCCTGCCCGGGTTGCGGCCGCACCACCAGCACCACTTTTCAAGAACTCGCCGAAAGCGTGCAGGATTACATCCGCAACATGATGCCCATTTGGAAAACGCAGTACGACGGAGTGGAGGAGTTGACCCTCGCGGTGATGGGCTGCATCGTGAATGGTCCCGGCGAATCGAAAGCTGCCAATATTGGCATCAGCCTGCCTGGAACCGGCGAGGCGCCGCGCTGTCCGGTATACATCGACGGAAAAAAAGACGTCACGCTCGAAGGAACTTACGAAGAGCTGGCGGTCGCCTTCCAGTCCCTGGTAGACAATTACATTCAGAAAAATTACCCGCGCAAAGCTGTGGAAGCCGCGCCGGCAGGCCGCTGAGGAGCCCGTGAAAATTACCCGCGAAGACGTCGTCCGCGTAGCGGAACTCGCCTATCTCGACTTGAGCGAAAGCGAGCTGGAAACCTACCGCCGCCAGCTCGACGAAATCCTCGAATACATCGGCAAGTTGAATGAACTGGATACTTCCTCGGTCGAGCCCATGGCCCAGGTGCTTTCCGACGACCAGGCCGCGGACGCAACCATGCGGGAAGACGTCGTAGTACCCTGCGGAGTAGCCCACGACATCTTGAGCCAGGCCCCCGACCCCGAGCCGCCTTATTTCCGCGTGCCCAAAGTGATTGAGCGCTAGCTACGTGACCACCGCGTGGACCATCGATGGCGTCAGAGCCGCGCTAACGGAAAAGAAGATTTCCGCGCGCGAGCTCACCTCGGAATTCTACAAACGCATAGACGCTCGCAATCCTGATCTGAACGCCTATCTCAAGCTTTCACCCGAGCGCGCCGGCAAACAAGCCGACAAGGTCGACGCTCTCATCGCCGCCGGAAAGCCCTTGCCTGCCTTAGCCGGAGTGCCCATCGCCATCAAGGACGTCATCAGCACTCGGGGAATCACCACTACTTGCGGCTCAAAAATCCTGGAACACTACGTGCCGCCGTTCGACGCTACGGCGGTCGAACGCCTCGACGCCGCAGGCGCGGTCATTCTCGGCAAAACGAATTGCGACGAGTTCGCCATGGGCAGCTCCAACGAAAATTCCGCCTACGGAGCGGTGAAAAACCCCGTGTCCACAGACCGCGTACCCGGCGGCTCCAGCGGAGGATCAGCGGCCGCCGTAGCAGCGGGTTTGGCGGTCGCGGCTCTCGGCACAGACACCGGCGGATCGATACGCCAGCCTGGCTCGTTTTGCGGCATACCGGCGATGATGGGAAGTTACGGGAGAGTTTCGCGCTATGGGCTGATTGCCTTCGCTTCGTCGCTAGATCGCATCGGCCCTTTTGCGACAAATGTCAAAGATGTTGCTGCAGTTCTGCGCGTCATGGCTGGCCGCGATCCAAACGATTCGACCTCCACCACCGCGCCGGTACCCGATTATCAATCTGAGATTCAGAAATCAGTGAAGGGCTTGCGCCTGGGCATCCCTAAAGAATATTTCGGCCCCGGTATGGACGACGGAGTACGGCAAAAGATCGCAGCAGGTCTGGAAATTTACGAGCGCTTGGGGTGTGAGTTGGTCGACATCCACATGCCGCACACCGATTACGCCATCGCCACCTATTACATTATTGCGACTGCGGAAGCGAGTTCCAATCTGGCGCGCTATGACGGCGTTCGTTTCGGCCTGCGTGTCGACAGCGACTCCCTGATCTCCATGTACCGCAAGACACGCGGTGCGGGATTCGGGCCGGAAGTGAAGCGACGAATTGTGCTGGGCACCTATGTATTGTCCGCCGGATATTACGACGCGTATTATCTGAAAGGCCAAAAAGTCCGCGCATTGATCGCCAGGGATTTTCGCGATGCCTTTGCGAAAGTGGATGCCATCGTCACGCCGACGTCACCAGTTCCGGCGTTCACGCTGGGTGAACGCTCGGAGGATCCCTTGCAAATGTATCTTGCTGATATTTATACGGTTACCGGATCACTGGCAGGCGTCCCGGGCATCTCTGTCCCCTGCGGAAAGATCGGCGGAAAGCTTCCGGTGGGCCTGCAGATTTTCGGCGCGCCGTTCACGGAAGAGCGTGTGCTGCAGTTGGCCTACGCATTCGAACAAGCGGGAGGATCCACCGTTTAACGGGCGATCGCCGCCAGCCGACCACCGCTATATGAATGCCTATTCAAATTCCTTCAAATCGCCGCAGCAAAAACTGTAATTCAAGATGCAGCCACACTTCCCCGCCCAGTCTTCTTTACTAAGAACACCGCCAAGGTCGCAAAAGTTGTATCCGTTTGGAGACGGCTGTTCAATCCTTGCTACTTTTTAATTCCCGAAAACCGTATCGACTTTGCAAAATACGGACATTTTTACGCGCGCGATTCAAGTTCGTCGACACTTCTGTGCCTCGTTATGCCCGCAATACATCGCGAAAAAAGGGCGAATTCGCTAAGAATTTATCCTTAGTACTGATTATTTAGTTTGCCCGGCATAGAACGGAACGACTATTGCTCTGATTTTCTTACAGCCGATATCATGTTTTCAGCATCTCACTATGTGGTTGCAGCCCGACGGAGAGATCGAGGCAAGCTATGGTCACCGTAAAATCGAGCCAGAAAATATTCACCGATTCCGAGGTTGCTACTCTTACGGGCATTTGCCTGGACCACCTGCACAACTTCGCAAAAAAGCGCCACCTGGGGTTTATCGCCCGCGCCGCCGAAGCAGCCAGTATGACCGCGGACCAATGGCTTTTTACGCTCTCCGACCTGATGGTGCTGGTGACCTTGTTTCCCAAGTGCACTCACTAAGCACCTTTAAGCGAGCGAGTGTTCAAGCTCCCGGTTTGCCGGGAGCTTTTTTGTTTTGGTCGCTCCACCACACTAGCCATCAAACGCTAACTCCTGAGAGTTGTTCGAGGAAACGTCAGGCGCTATGCTGTCGGCAGGGCAAACCGCCGGGCTCAGCCCGCATCGCA
>JBBSFG010000169.1:0-8145 GCA_038238965.1 Candidatus Acidiferrales bacterium
CTCAGAAATTTCCGGGCGACGGATTTCGCCGCCCGGAGCCAGCAGAGAAGAGGGCGGCTTGAAAAACATGAGTGGCTCTTTGGGGACTTCGTGATTCATCTCCGCTGCATGGGCGCGGTAGTTGCGGCCGATGCAAACAATCTTAGAAGGCTGCACTGGAACGAGCAGCGAAGCTTGCGAAAGTAAAATCGGGTCGATGGACTCCTTGGGCACGGACTGCAGCTTCCCCACTTGCTCCGGCGGCATACCCAGCACGTGAGTAATCTTTTCCTCACCGGCAGATAGTTCGACAACTCCGTAACGTGCGCTAGCTTTATAAGTGAACCGGCAATATTTCATAGTGCTGGGGCTCCGAAGTTTACTATGGCTCTTAAATTTCTGAGGTCTACGCGCTTTGATACAGCTTGGTCATTACAAATTCACGGTGGCCGAGCGCTTCGGCGCAGGTCAGGCGCCCGTTGCAGGTGCGGATAGTAATGTCAATTAGCCGGTCGCCCGCTTCGTCCAGAGACATTTCGCGGCGCAAGATGCCGGAGACGTCCAGGTCAATGTGCTCTCCCATGGTGCGGGCCGTTTTCGGGTTCGCCGTGAGTTTGACAACTGGTTCTATGGGATTTCCGATCACGTTTCCTTGGCCGGTGGGAAACAGGTGCACCACAAAACCCGCCGCAGCTTGCAGCGTCACGCATTCCGCCGCCGCCGAGGATGTATCCATGTAGTACAGCCCGGGCCCTTTTGCGGGCGCTTCCGCGGGCTTGAGTACGTCGATGAATTTTGTTTTTCGGCCGATTTTTTGCAAATTGCCAAATGCTTTTTCTTCGATAGTGGTCAAGCCGCCGGCGATGTTTCCCTTGGTCGGCTGCGATTCCGAAAGATCGCTGGTCTTGTACCTGTCAATGACTTCCTGATAAGCCTTGAAGACTTGCATAAATCTTTCTTTTACATCCGGAGAAGCGGCGCGGCTGGCGCAGACGATTTCCGCGCCGGTCAGCTCCGAGGTTTCTCCAAAGCAGGTGGTCGCGCCCAGCGGGTCGAGTTTATCAATCAGGTTGCCGACCGTGGGACACGATGCCAGGCCAGACGTGGTGTCGCTCTCGCCGCACTTAGTGGATACGAAAAGTTCTTTGATCGAGCAGGACTCGCGCTGCTTCTCGGAAGCCCACTGCACAAACTCCTGCGCCTTTCGCGAAGCCGCGGCAATCGTCGCAATGTCACCGTTACCTTCAATCGAAAAGCCCACCACCGGCTTGCCCGTTTTCGCGATTCCTTCCACGACGCGGCCGGTCCAGCTGGGTTCGATACCAATCACCACGCAGGCCGCCACGTTTGGATTGCTGCCTGTGCCGATCAAAGTACGGAAGTGCAGTTCCAGGTCCTCGCCGAACTGTAATCTTCCGTAAGCGTGCGGAAGCGCCAGCGTGCCCTTGATGTTGTTGGCCACCGCTTCGGAGCTCGAATTGGAAAGGTCGTCCAGCGGCAGAATCACGACGTGATTGCGAATACCTACCCGGCCATTTTCGCGGCGGTAGCCAAAAAAAGAATGTTTATCCACGGTTACCACCTTTTCGTCTTGAGATTGTGCACGTGAACGTGGCGCCCTTTCGCGACGTCGGCGACAATCCGGCCCACGTCGTGGCCATACTTCATGACGGTGTCGCCGACTTTAAGGTCGCGCAGGGCGATTTTGTGGCCCAGCGGCACCGCGTCCAAAGACTTGAAGCAAATGGTCTCATCCGTTTCCATAATCCAGCCGGTGACTTCTTTGCCGGGTTGCACATCCTCGACGACGACCACGCCCACGGCGTCGGCTTTATCGTGCACGATGAAATCAGTGGCCATGAAAATTCTCCCCGTAGGTTATTTCCTGCCGCTGCAACATTCCGCTACTGCTTATTAGTCTCGTTGCTAAGCAAACGCATGACCTCCGCGGCAGCCTTGGTGACCTCATCACGCAACAAGCTCTCCGCGGCGGAGGCATCTCGTTTTGCAATGGCCCCCAGCATAGCGCGCAACCCTCGGATGCTTTCCCTCCAACGTTTCGCCGAGCGCCGTGGGTGCCCAAGGCCGAGCGCACGCCACCTCCAGATGCGCACGTGCAGTGTCCCCAGCATCGATGACAGCGTTTCGCTCCCGGCACCCTGGAAAAGCACATCATAAAAGCGATTCTTGGATTCAAGAATGCCGGCAGGATCGCCCTCTTCGTACGCCTGCGCGGTGGTGCTTAAGGCATTTTGCAGATTTTTCTTTTGCGCGGGTGTGGCATTTTCGGCAAAGAGCCGAGCAGCCAAACCTTCCAGCACCGAACGTATGGAATACAGCTCTTTCGCCTCGGCAAGAGTCAGTTCACGGACGACCGGGCCCTTGTTGGGAATGATCGCCACCAGGCCTTCCGTTTCGAGTTGGCGCAGCGCCTCACGAATAACAGTGCGGGATACCCCCATCATGGCGATTAGCTCGCGCTCAATCAGGCGGGAACCCGGAGCAAGACGCCCGGCAATGATGGACTGGCGCAATTCATCCAGCACCTGGCGGCGCAGAGGAGCGGCCGAGCGCGCGATTAGCGATAGGGGAGCGGGTGTTGCCTCCGGCAATTGGCTTGACTGTTCCATCATCCCGTAATACCGTACTATCAGATGAGCGAGTTTGCAACCAATAGTTGGAAACCCCCCGGACACTACTTGTCCGGAATCTATCAAGAGGCGGGCATGGCGGAAAATCCGGTAAAAGTAGGCATCGTGGGGTTAGGGCGGTGGGCCAAAGTGCTCACCCGCGCGGCGCAAAAATCAAACGCTATAAAAATTGTGGCCGGCTACAGCCGTTCGGAAGAAAAACGCGTGGCCTTCCAGCAAGAGTTGGGGGTGCCGGCGGTTCCGGATATGGCGGCGATGCTTGCGGACCCGGAAATTCGCGGCGTGATCCTCACCGTTCCCAACGAGCAGCATTTGCCGATGGCCGCGGAAGTGGCCCGGAGCGGTAAGCATGTGTACACCGAAAAGCCCATCGCCAGCACCCTGGCGGATGGCTTAGAGATTGCCGCGCTGCAGCAGAAATATGGCGTAACCGTTACGGTCGGTCACAGCGCGCGCCTGATGGCCGGCATACGTAGAATACGCGAAGCCATCGACGCCGGAGAACTTGGGCGCGTGGCGTTCATCGAATCCAATTTTTCGAATGAACGAGCGCTGGAGCTGACGCCCAAAACTTGGCGCTGGTACAAAGACAAGGCGCCGGGCGGTCCGCTGTCGCAGCTGGCCATTCATCAATTCGACGTCATGCAGTATCTCGGCGGTGAAGTGCTGGCGGCCACCTCAATTGCTTCTAAATTGTCTCCCGTGGGCGCGGAGGTTGACGATCAATCCATGACCTTGCTGAAGTTCGCCGATGGGAAAATTGGATATGTGGGATCGTGCTGGACTTCCCCGGGAGTTTTTGCCGTGCGCGTGTTTGGTTCGAAAGGCTTAATGCACTACGAAATTGATTTTGGCACCTGGGATACGCCGGATAAGCTGCACGAGACTTCCACGCTGTATATTCAGCGCGGTAAAAGTGGCTACGGTAGCCGCGAGGAATTGAAGGTTCCCGAAAGCGATATGTTTCGAACCGAACTGGAATTGTTCGCGGAAAGTTGCCGCAGCGGCAAGACCAATGAATTGACCGCTGAAAATGGCAACAACGCAATAGCCATGGTGAACGCCGCGCTGCGTTCCATTGAGCGCAACGGGCAACTGGTTACGATTGCCGAAGCTATGGAAGCAGCCCACGCTACTATAGCCAGCAAGGGCACGCATGTTGCCTAGCCGATACTTCATAGAGTTGACGCAGCCGGAAATCGCGGCACAGTTGAAAAAGAATCCGCTGGTCATATTGCCGGCGGGCAGCGTGGAACAACACGGCCCGCACCTGCCCACCGGTACGGACATTTATGCCGCCAATGTGATCGCGCACGCCGTGGCTGAGCGCATGGATGGGCTGGTGCTGCCGGGTGGGCCGCTGGGTGTCACGCCATTGCACATGCCATTTGAGGGCACCATTACGCTGACCGCCGATACTTTTATGCGCGTCGTGACCGAGACGGCGGCGTCAACCGCGCAGCATGGCGCAAAATATTTGCTGATTCTTAATTGGCACGAATTGAACATCCCGCCGCTTGGCGTGGCGGCGGATAAACTGCATCGCGAATTCGGAATGACCGTTTTGACGGTGCAAGCCTGCTTCGTGGCCGAAGAACTATTTGGAAAAGAATGCAACGGCCTGACGCACGGTGGAGAAATCGAAGCGCTTGCGGTCATGGCTTGCCGGCCGGAGCTGGTGCATGTCGACCGTATAGATAATTCCTCGGACCATGCACATGGAACCAAGATGGATAGCCTCCGGCGCACCCGCAGCTACCAGCCGGTGCTCACTGATGTGCGTTCGATAGCCCCCACGGGATGGTATGGTAGCCCGCAACACGCCACTACGGAAAAAAGCACTCGCATGGTGCGGGTAGTCGCCGATTCCATCGCCAAAAACGCGGCGGAAATGTTTAAGCAATTGGACAAGATTCAGGGCGGCGTCGCGCAAATGAATCGCGCTCCCAGGTTTTAACTATGGCGCAGGTCTTCAAATCGGACGATGGGAAACTGCTGAAGCTTCCGGGACGCGCATCCCTGGAGATTGTTTCCGGCGTGCTGGGAACTTCGGGCGTAACGCTGCGCAAGGTGGAAATTCCGGTGGCATCGGTGGAGGAGTCCCCGCGAAGCCGCCACGTTCACAGCGATTTCGAAGAATGCATCTACGTTTTGTCCGGAGAAGGAATTACCGAAGCAGATAGTGGAAATTATGCGTTGGAGTCCGGCGACGCGATCGTGATCCCCGCCGGCGAGAAACACGCCACCAGGAATACCGGCGCTATCCCGCTGGTGCTGCTGTGTTTCTTTCCCATCGCGGACATCACCAAGAGTACCCTGGAGCCTGGCGCTGCGAAGCAAGATGGCGCCGCCCGATGAACGTGGACGTGCTTTGCCTGCGTCCTAAAGCGGATTTCGAGCGTGCCAACGCGTTGCCGCCGCAGTCTTTATCCGTAGCCTACCTGGCGCCCAACGATCCCGAAGTAGCGCCGTTGATGAAGCAGGCTCGAGTGCTGATTATTCCCGCCGTGGGTCCCAAGTTGCCGCCCGAAATCTTTCAAGACACCACCATAAGATTTGTGCAAGTGACGGGCGCGGGTCTTGACCGACTTGATCTGGCCTTGCTGAAACGCCTGGGAATCGCGGTCGCCAATGTGCCCGGAGGCAGCAACAGCGCACTTGCTGAATATGCCGTCACCGCGGCATCAATCCTATTGCGGCGATTCGCCTGGGCCGACGCTGAGATTCGCGCCGGGAATTATCAGGTCTTTCGCGTGCGGATGGTGGCGGACAATCTTTCAGGCTTGCAGGGTTTGCAGGCCGGCGTTGTGGGGTTGGGAATAATCGGGTTGGCCGTCGCTCACGCCTTTCATCAAGCAGGCTGCCGCATTGCGTATTATGATCCTGCGCCGCGCGATGCCGCCGCTGCCAACGCTGTGGGCGCGCAATCGATGCCCCTGGACGAATTGCTGCGGACTTCCGATGTAATCACCTTGCACCTGCCGCTGTTGCCCTCCACCAAAAGACTGCTCGGCGCAGCCCAGTTCGAAAAAATAAAGCCCGGCGCGGTGCTGATCCAGGCCTCTCGCGGCGGCATCGTAGACGAAGTGGCGCTGGCCGATGCGTTAAACTCCGGACGCCTTAGCGGAGCAGCCGTGGACGTGTACGAGACCGAACCGCCCTCGATGGATAGCCCGCTTTTCGCGCTCAAAGGTGACGCCGCCCGCCGGGTGCTGTTTACCCCGCACATCGCCGGCGTTACCAGGCAATCAGCCGAATATTTATTTCGCTCCGCGTGGCTCAACGTCGCGCGCGTTCTTCTAAACAAGGAAGAACCGCAAAACCTTGTTTAGCGCGGCTTCCGTGCTCGAAGGATTTATGTGTTTCGAGGTAAAAATAAATTGAGCATCGCAGCTCCGAGAGCAGCGCGTGGGCCCTGGTATAGCGTTTTGTACGTGCAGGTGCTCATTGCCATACTTATCGGCATTCTGATCGGGCATTTTTCACCGCGCACCGGCATTGCATTGAAACCCCTTGGCGATGTTTTTGTGGCGCTCATTCGCATGATGATCGCCCCGGTGATTTTTTGTGTCGTCGTTCAGGGAATCGCATCCGTCGGGGATTTAAAGAAGGTCGGTCGTGTCGGGATCAAAGCGCTGGTTTATTTCGAAATCGTTTCCACGCTGGCGTTAATCACTGGAATCGCCGTGGCGCTCCTCGTCCACCCCGGTCGCGGCCTGAATCTCGATCCCGCCTCGCTCGATCCGAAAATGATTGCCACCTACGTGGGACGCGCTAAAGACGCTGGGCTGATTCCCTTCCTGGTGGCCATCGTGCCGAGGACATTCGTAGACGCATTTTCAGGCGGCGATGTGCTCCAGGTCTTGCTGGTATCGATCCTTACGGGCTTCGCGGTTTCCAGGCTCGGCGCGGTGGGAGAAAAAATTACGCGCGGAATTTCCGCCGTTACCAAAGTGGTTTTCGGAATCATTCGAATTATCGTGAGAGCCGCGCCTCTGGGCGCTCTTGGCGGCATGGCCTTCACGGTCGGTAGTTACGGTTTAGGTTCGCTGTCGAATCTTTTGAAGTTAATCGGCACCTTTTATCTCACCAGCTTTGTGTTTGTGGTGGTGATTCTAGGAAGCATCGCGGCGCTGACCGGTTTTTCTATTTTTCGCTTCATCGCTTACATCAAGGATGAGCTTTTGATCGTGTTGGGCACCAGTTCGTCAGAGACCGTGCTGCCAGACATGATGCAAAAGCTCGAGCGCCTCGGTGCCTCACGGTCCATCGTGGGCCTGGTGTTCCCGACCGGCTACAGTTTTAATACTGATGGAACAAATATCTACCTGACACTGGCGGTAATTTTTCTGGCTCAAGCGACAAATACTCACTTGGCGGCCGGACAAATTGTGGGGATTTTGCTCTTCGCCATGATTGCGTCCAAAGGCGCGTCAGGAGTTACGGGTACCGGATTCGTCACGCTGGCTGCGATACTCACCGCCGTCCCTTCCATTCCCATTCAGGCGCTGGCAATTTTGGTAGGCATCGATAAATTCATGAGTGAATGCCGGGCGCTGACCAATGTAATCGGCAACGGTGTGGCCACTGTGGTGGTCAGCCGCTGGGAAGGCGAACTGGATACTGCGAAACTCCGCGATACCATGGCCAGCCCGGTGGAGAGCGGGGAAGAGCCCACTCTATAGCTTGTTTATTGCGTCGCGGGCGTCGCCAGGTTGCGCACCAGCCACGGAATAATCACCTGCTTGAAAATTACCGGATCGGGCCAGATTTTTACCTGCCGCCCCAAGTGGCCGCCTTGCGGATTGATCCACGCGTCTTTTGGTACGTCTCCACTACTCAGGATCATATAAGCGTCAGAGATGGGAACCTGCGTATCGAGTGCGCCGGCGATCACCAGCATGGGAGCCGTGGGCTTGCCGATGAGACTTTGCCGCACCAGCGACATTTTCGGAAAAATCACCGCCAAATCTTCGATGGTGTTCGCGCCCTCATAGATGGACATGAGCGCGGGAACCAGCCCGAACAAATACTCTCGGTTCCCTAAAGTTTTATTCACCAGAAAATCTTTCTGAAATGTGGCATCGGCCAGCGGCGACTGCACCACTACACCTTTCAATCGCGCATGCTCGATGATGGCGAGCTTGGTCGCCCAGTAAGCGCCAAAACTTTGGCCGTCCACACCAATGCGCGATTTATCCACTTCCGGACGGGTCTGCAGGTAGTCAATCACCCGGGAAAACATGCGCTCCGAAGTTTCGCTGGCCTTGATGGGCGCTTGTCCGGTTCCCGGCGAGTCAATGCCGATGAATCCAATTCCAAAGGGCAGAATGGCTCCGAAATTTTCAGACAAGTCTTCTTTGCGGCTATCGAGGCCGCTGATGGCGATCACTACCGGCACCGGGCCCTTGCTATTTTTCGGCAGGCGCAGGTAGCCTACGATTTCCGACCCTTCGAACGGAATGTGCACTACTTCAAGCGGGCCTTCTTGCAGCCGCGCGTGCGCTAAAAATGC
>JBBSFG010000170.1:0-8134 GCA_038238965.1 Candidatus Acidiferrales bacterium
GGGCAGCGGCGATGAACGATTGGTACCCATGCGTCGCCTGGATGACGGCTATTTTATGGCCGAGGTCAAAGATCTGGAGCGAGACGCACACTATTTCTTTCAATTCGAGGACGGCCGCGAACGGCCCGATCCCGCTTCGCGTTTTCAACCTGAGGGCGTGCATGGTCCATCGCAGGCGATTGACCTCGACGACTTCCAATGGACAGACGCATCGTGGAAAGGCTTGCCGCTGGCCGAGAGCGTGTTTTACGAGCTGCATGTCGGCACGTATACACCGGAAGGAACTTTTGCGGCGCTCATTCCACATTTGGCCAGCCTGCGCAAGTTGGGAATCACGACCATAGAATTGATGCCGGTGGCGCAATTTCCGGGCGGGAGGAATTGGGGTTATGACGGCGTGCAACCATTCGCGCCGCAAAGCACCTATGGCGGTCCGCGGGGGCTGCAAAAGTTTGTGGACGCCGCGCACGGGCACGGCTTGGCCGTATCCCTGGACGTGGTGTACAACCACCTGGGCCCCGAGGGCAATTACCTCAGCGAGTTCGGATCATATTTCACCGACAAATACCGCACGCCGTGGGGAAGAGCGATCAATTTCGACGGGCCGGACAGCGAGCCAGTACGGCAATTTTTCATCCAGAATGCTCTGTACTGGCTGGAGAAATACCACGTCGACGTGCTGCGGCTCGATGCGGTGCACGGAATTTTCGATTTCGGCGCGTCGCATTTCCTGGCCGACCTGCAAAAAGCCGTCGACTCGCTGGAAACGCGCGTGCACAGGAAGTTTCACCTGGTTGCGGAAAGCGACTTGAACGATTCGCGCCTGCTGCACACGCACGCGCAAGGCGGCTATGGCTTGCACTCGCAATGGAGCGATGATTTTCACCACTCGCTGCATTCCCTGCTTACCGGCGAGCGAGCGGGATACTATTCGGATTTTGGCGAGGTACATCATCTGGCTGCTACGCTGCGAAAGGGCTGGTATTACGCAGGCGAATATTCGAATTTCCGGCGCCGCAGGCACGGAAACGATCCGTCCGGGCTGGCGCGTTCGAGCTTCGTGGTGTGCATCCAGAACCACGACCAGATCGGCAATCGCGCCCGGGGAGAACGGCTCAGCGAGTTGGTCGAGTTCGAATCGTTAAAGCTCGCGGCGGGCGTAACTGCTCTAGCGCCGTTCGTGCCCTTGCTGTTCATGGGCGAAGAGTACGGCGAGACGGCGACATTCCAGTATTTTACAAGCCACGGCGATCCGGAATTGATCGAGGCGGTTCGTAAAGGGCGGCGGGAAGAATTCGCGGCCTTCGCGTGGGAAGGAAAGGTTCCCGACCCGCAAGAGGAAGCGACCTTTTTGCGATCAAAACTGCACCATGAGTTGAAAGACCGGGAACCGCATCGCACGCTGCGGGCGTTGTACCGTGAATTGCTGGCGATCAGGCAGGAGTATTCACTGGCGGGTTCGGGAAAAGTGAAGATTCTGGAAAATGGCAGCGCGATAACCATGATCGCAGGAGAAGACGCCGCAAAGCGTCTGGCGGTTATTTTCGAGTTTGGGCAGAACGCACAATCGTTTGATGTGGAATTGCCCGAAGGAACCTGGACGCTGCGGCTGGATTCGGCGGACACGAAGTGGAGAGGGCCGGGCAATTCCGCGCCCTCAAAAATAGAGGGTAAACAATCAGTAAAGATGAAGCTGGCTGCGCGGTCGTTCGCGGTATACGAACGCCCGAACCCCATTTCGGAGTAATCATGCGATACGTGTGCGTTCACGGACATTTCTACCAGCCGCCCAGAGAGAATCCTTCGCTCGAAGCGATCGAGCTGCAGGATTCCGCTTATCCATACCACGACTGGAACGAGCGCATCACTGCCGAGTGTTACGCGCCCAACGCCACGTCGAGGATTCTCGATAACCAGCAGCGCATCATCGAGCTGGTGAACAATTACGGGTTGATCAGTTTTAACTTTGGACCGACCTTGCTTTCCTGGCTGGAAGACAAGGCACCGCGCGTGTACGAGCGGCTGCTGGAGGCCGATAAGCTTAGCGAGCACAAATTTGGCGGACACGGCTCGGCCGTCGCGCAGGCGTATAACCACATGATTTTGCCGCTCGCCAACCGGTGCGACAAAGTGACGCAGGTCAAGTGGGGCGTCGCCGATTTCGAGCACCGCTTCAAGCGCCGTCCGGAAGGCATGTGGCTGCCGGAGACCGCTGTCGATATCGAAACTCTGGAGGTGCTCACGGAAAACGGGATTTTATACACCATACTGGCCCCGCGGCAGGCCAAGCGCGTGCGCCGGAAGGGCGGACGAAGCTGGAAAGACGTCAGCGGCGACAGAATCGACCCCAGCCGGGCGTACCTGGTTTCCCTGCCTTCAAAGAAAACGATCAGCGTGTTTTTTTACGACGGGCCGATATCGCAAGGCGTGGCATTCGAAGGGCTATTGGATGACGGCCAGCGCTTCGCGGACCGTTTGATGAGCGGGTTTTCCGACGGCCGCGACTGGCCGCAGCTTTCTCATATCGCAACCGACGGCGAAAGTTACGGGCACCATCATCGCTTCGGAGAGATGGCGTTGACGTACGCGCTGCAACATATCGAGAAAAACAAGCTGGCCGAGCTCACCAATTACGGACAGTTTCTGAAGCGCTACCCAGCCGACCATTTTGTCGAGATAGTCGAAAATAGCTCGTGGAGCTGTGTTCACGGAGTGGAGCGTTGGCGCGCCAACTGTGGCTGCAATTCGGGCGGACATGGCAACTGGAATCAGGAATGGCGGGCTCCGTTGCGGGCAGCACTGGACTGGCTGCGCGACACGGTGAATCCGGTTTTTGAAACCAAGGCCGCGCCATTGCTCAAGAATCCATGGGCCGCCCGCGATGAATACATCCGCGTGATCCTGAATCGTTCCGATGCAGCCGTGGATGCCTTTTTTAGCGATCACGGCAGCCACCCGTTGAGCCCCGAGGAACTGGTTACAGCCCTAAAGCTACTTGAACTGCAACGGCACGCCATTCTGATGTACACCAGCTGCGGCTGGTTCTTCGATGAATTATCGGGGCTCGAAACGGTGCAAGTGATCCACTACGCCGGACGTGTTGTGGAGCTGGCCAAGGAATTTCTCGGCGAGGAAGTCGAACAGCAATTCCTTGAACGCCTGCGTCTGGCCAAGAGCAATCTTCCCGAGCACGGAGACGGCGAGCAAATCTACCTGAAATGGGTAAAGCCCGCGGCGGTGAACATTGAAAAACTGGCGGGCCACTACGCGATCAGCTCGCTATTTGAGGATTACAGCGAGAAAACCGGAATCTATTGCTATGAAGTCGATCGGGAACTCTATTCCCTGGAAGCCGAAGGGAAGCTTCGCCTGGCTATCGGGCAGGCACGCTTCAGCTCGGAGATCACTCGCGAATCCGCGTTGTTGAGTTTTGGAGTTTTGCACCTGGGCGACCATAACGTTACCGGCGGCGTGCGTCACTCTTTTGAAGCGGAACGTTATGAGCAAACCAAAGCGAGATTGATCGAGTGTTTTTCGAAGGCCGATACCGCCGCAGTGATACGTATTCTGGATGAGGAATTCAGCGAACATACTTTCTCGCTCAGTTCTCTGTTCCGCGACGAACAGAGAAAAATTGTGGGGCTGATCCTGAACGATTCATTGACTTCGGCCGCCGCAGCGTATCGAACCATTTACGAAAACCAGGCGCCGCTGATCCGCTTCCTGAACTCACTCGACATCCCAGTGCCGCCGGCATTCAAGGCGGCTGCCGATGTGGCCATCAACAGCCAACTGCGGCAGTCGTTTGAACGCTCCGACGTCGACATCGACAGCATTCAAAGCTATCTAAAGGAAGCAGCCACCAGCCAGGTTCCTTTGGATACCACGACGCTGGAGTTCACCATTCGAAAGAGGGTGGAAGCGCAAGCCGCCCGATTCGCGGAGCGTCCGGACGACCTCCAAATAGTGCAACGATTTAGAAAACAGCTGGAAGCCGCGCAATCGCTGCCATTTCCAGTGGCCATCTGGGAAGCGCAGAATATTGCCTATGCGCCGCTGAAGAAAACCATCGAAGAACACCGCCTGGGAGCGGAGAATAATGAACCGGACGCCGCCGAACGGATTAAGGAATTGACCGGTCTTCGCGAAAGACTCCGGATCCTGGGCGCCTAGGAATTTATGATTTCCACCCGCATCCCGCTCGCGACCTACCGGCTGCAATTCAATAAGGATTTTACGTTTCATGACGCAACCAAAATCCTCGACTACCTGCGCGAGTTGGGAATTACCGAGATCTATGCCTCCCCGATACTGACCAGCCGGCGCGGGAGCGGCCACGGGTATGACGTGACGAATCCCAATCGCCTGGATCCGGATCTAGGAACGGAGAAAGATTTCGATTTATTTCTGAGCGAACTGGAAAAACGGGGAATGGGTTTGCTGTTGGACATCGTGCCCAATCACATGGCCGCCAGCAGCGAAAACCCCTGGTGGATGGACGTGCTTGAAAATGGGCCGGACTCCGCGTTTTCTTCTTATTTTGACATCGACTGGCATCCACCCTCGCGAAGCTTGGACAACAAGATACTGTTGCCCATCCTGGGCCGGCCATTCGGTGAAGCACTGGAGAGCGGCGAATTCAAGGTCACGCTGATCGGCGGAAAACTGGCGATTGAATATTTCGAGTCTTCGTTTCCGCTGGCTCCACGCACCTATCGCACCGTGTTGGCGCATCGCATCGGCAGATTGCGGAACCTGCTGGATGAAAATTCCGCAGCCTACCAGGAGTATCAGGGAATCATCGCCGCGCTCGCGCCTATCTCCGACCGCGATTCGGCGCCGGTGGAGGCGGCTTCGGACAAACGAGTGCGCTTCGAGTCGATACGGGAGCGTTTGCGGCAATTGACCGCGGACAGCAAGGAAGTCGGACAATTCATTCAAGAAAATCTCGCCGCGTTTAACGGCAAAGCGCACGATCCCGGCAGCTTTTCAAACCTTCAACGACTGCTGGGGGAACAATATTATGTTCTGGCCTACTGGCAAAACGTCAACGAAACGATAAATTACAGGCGCTTTTTTACTATCACCGACCTAGTGGGCATGCGCGTCGAGGATCCCGTGGTTTTTGACGCGACGCACAATTTGATACTCAGGATGGTTTCGCACACCGTGGTCGCGGGACTGCGGATAGATCACATCGACGGGCTTCGCGATCCGGCCGGATATTTGAAGCGGCTCCAAGAGCGGCTGGCGCCGGAGAGCGGTCCATATGACGTAACTCCGGCTTATGTGCTGGTGGAAAAAATTCTGGAACGCCATGAAGACTTGCCGGCCGACTGGCCCGTTGCGGGCACCACCGGATATGACTATTTGAATTTCGCGAACCGAGTGATGGTTCACTCGCAGGGCGCGAAAGCAATCGAGCAGATTTATTCCAGCTTCATCGGCCGCAAGATGACTTTCAGCGATGTGCTGTACCAAAAGAAAAAACTGGTGATGAGCACTATTCTCGCCGTGGAAATGAGATCACTGGGACGGCAACTGGAAGAACTCGCGGCGCAGGCGCGGTATGCGCGCGACTTGCCGCGCCAGGAATTGACCGAGGCGCTGATTGAAACCACCGCGTGTTTCCCGGTGTATCGAACCTATATACGAAATCTCGATTTGCCCGCCGAAGCCATCAGACTTCTGGAGCAAGCTCTCGAGCAGGCGCGGCTTCGAAAGCCCGCGCTGAATCCGCAATGTTTCGATTTTCTGCGCGATGTGTTGTTGCTTTCCAATCCCCCGCACGTTTTACCGGATCATCGGGAGGCGCGGCTGAATTTCGTGTTGCGCTGGCAACAATTCACCGGGCCGATTGTCGCCAAGGGCCTGGAAGATACCGCGCTATACGTTTACCAGCCGCTGCTTTCCCTGAACGAGGTTGGAGGGGATCCGACTCCCGGCAGCGTCTGCCCTAAGGAGTTTCTTGAATTCATCGCTCACCGGCAGAAAAAATGGCCGCATTCCATGAACGCCAGCTCCACGCACGACACCAAGCGCTCTGAGGACGTGCGCGCGCGCATCAGCGTGCTATCGGAAATGCCGGAAGTGTGGGAAACGCACCTGAAACGTTGGGCGTCGACAAATGAAAAATACAAATCGGACGTTAATGGCGCGCCGGCACCCGACCGCAACGAGGAATATTTTTTGTACCAGACCATTCTGGGCGTCTGGCCATCGGACGAAAGCACGCTCCCCGAAGCAGTAGGCAGGTTGCAGTCTTACGCGGTGAAGGCCACTCGCGAAGCAATGGTGCACACTCGCTGGACGCGTCCCAACCTGGCCCACGAAGAGGGATTGACGAAGTTCGTTGCCGCCATTCTTGATCAAAAAGAGAATAGCGCGTTCCTCGAAGACCTGCGCAACTTCCACCGGTACTCATCGTTTTACGGCATGCTCAACAGCCTGAGCCAGACGCTGCTGAAAATCACGGCGCCGGGCGTTCCGGACTTTTACCAGGGATCCGAGCTGTGGGATTTGCGACTGGTGGACCCCGACAATCGGGGCGTAGTCGATTTCAGCCGCCGCATTGAGCTGTTGAAGGAAATTGAAAAAGGCACGTTGCAGCAGAATGTTTCGTTCATTAAGGAATTGCTTTCGAATCGGATGGATGGGCGAATCAAACTCTACCTGATTTGGAAGACGCTCGGTTTCCGAAAGGACCGCAGCGAATTATTTACGACCGGTGAATTCGTTCCGGCGGAAGTATCTGGCGATCGGGCGGAAAATATTACCGCGTTCTTCAGAGTTTCCGGTCGCCGCAGGGCTCTGATCGTCGCCCCGAAATGGCTTGCCGCCGCCGGGATGCCTCAAGAGCCGAATGAGCAGGAACGTTTTTGGGGGAACACCGCGATCGCCGCGCCGGACGTTGTAGCAGAGTGGCGAAATGTTTTAACCGGTGAACGGATCGTCGCGCGGGAATGTGCTGGGCAAGCTGCCGTGCGCGTGGCAGACGCGCTCGGTCAATTTCCGGTGGCGCTGCTCGCTTCGGAATAACCCGTGAACCGGCATACGAGATGAAGAAACTCGCCGAATATCGCAGAAAAAGGCACTTCGATAAAACGGCCGAGCCTTCCGGAATCGCCGGGAACTCTTCAACAAAAAGATTTGTTATTCAGAAGCATGCTGCGACCAGGCTCCACTACGACCTGCGCCTGGAAGTCGGCGGTGTTTTGAAATCATGGGCCGTGCCCAAGGGCCCTTCGTTGAATCCCACGGATAAACGGCTGGCTGTTCACGTTGAGGATCATCCACCGGAGTATCGCAAATTCGAAGGGGTCATCCCCAAAGGACAATACGGGGGCGGCGAAGTCATTGTCTGGGATCAGGGGACCTATGAATTGGAAGGCGACTTGGATGCAAATGCGCAGATGGCTCGCGGAGACCTGAAATTTATCCTGCACGGTAAAAAAGTGCGCGGCAGTTTCGTATTGGTGGAACTGAAAAACTCCAAAGACAAAAAAGAATGGCTGCTCATCAAGCATCGCGATGAGTTCGTCGATCCGCTGTGGAAGGCAGAGGATCACGGGCAGTCCGTGGTTTCCGGCAGGACGCTTGAAGATGTGCGGCTCGGACGCGCGGCGCGCGCGCCGGCGGAAACGAATGACCTTGCTTCCCTGCCCGGAGCGCGCAGAGCGCCAATGCCTCGTGGTGTTGCCCTTACATTGGCAACGCTGAGCGATGAGCCGTTTTCAAATCCGGATTGGCTGTTTGAAGTGAAATGGGATGGCGTGCGCGGCCTTGCCTATCTAAACAACGGAGAAGTTTCCGTACGCTCGCGTACGGGAAGAGAAATCGCGTCGGAATTTCCGGAAGTTTGCGATCTGGCCAATCAGCTTGATGCCGGCGACGCCATTGTGGACGGCGAGATCGTGGCCCTGGATGAAAACGGCCGCAGCAATTTTCAGAAACTGCAGAACCGCTCTGGAGTTCGCAATCCTTCGCGTACGTTGCTGGAATCCATTCCGGCCACTTACTACGCGTTCGATCTGTTGTACTGCGACGGCTACGACTTGCGGAAAACGCCGCTCGAGCAACGTAAAGGTCTACTTCGAGCAATATTGCGGCGCAACGAGCGCATCCGGTATTCCGA
>JBBSFG010000171.1:0-8123 GCA_038238965.1 Candidatus Acidiferrales bacterium
GCATCGCTCGTGTGTGCCTCGCCAATACGCCGCGAAAGCACAAACCGTAATTTCCCCGCCTGCGTCTTCTTATCTGCGCGCATCGCGTCAATAAGTCGCTCAGCCGTAACCCGCGGCCACCACGGCAGCTCGATCGCCGGATGAATAAGCTTGGTCATCCTCGCCACTTCATCCTCCGCGGTAATTCCCATTTCATGCCCGAGCAGCGCCGCCGCTATCATCCCCCACGCCACCGCTTCCCCATGTTTATAACGCCGGTAAAGCGTCACACTCTCCAATGCATGCCCAAACGTATGCCCGAAATTTAAAATCTCGCGCACGCCCGATTCCCGCTCGTCGTGGCTCACCACTTCAGCCTTGATCTGCGCGCACCGCGAAATCAAATACTCGAGCTCTCGCTTATCCCGCCGCAGCACTCTCTCCAAATTCTCTTCCACATAAGAAAATAATTTTGCGTCCGCGATCACCCCGTACTTGATCACTTCCGCCAACCCGCTGCGATACTCCCGCTCCGGCAACGACCGCAACAGCTCGTAATCCACAATCACCAGCCGCGGCGGATAAAACGCCCCCACCAGGTTCTTCCCTTCCGGCAAATTCACGCCCGTCTTTCCACCAATGGAGCTGTCCACCTGCGCCACTAATGTCGTGGGCACGTGCACCAGCGCAACACCGCGCAGATAACTCGCCGCCACGAATCCCGCCACATCCCCAACTACGCCGCCGCCCACCGCCACAATCAGCGCCCGGCGATCCGCTCCCGCGCGCGTCAACGCCCGGCATAGCGTCTCCACCGACCGCATGTTTTTCTGGGGCTCCGCATCATCGAACAAGTGCAGGCCCGAAGCGCCATCTCGCGCCATCCCGCGCCCGACAATTTTCCCCACCGCCCGCCACACCTTCGGCGACGACACCACCTGCACACTCGAAAACTTCCCAAGCCTCTCAATTTCGCGCGCCGCATCGCGCACCACGCCCGTCCCGCACACCACGGCGTACGCCCCCGCCCCACACTTCACTCGTATCCTCTTCGTCTTCATCAAACCGACACCATACCAGTTATTCCCCAATCAGTCTCGGCACCCCACCCATACACCTCCGCCAGGGCGCCCCACACGGCGGATTTCCGTGTGGGGATTTTGGTAAGCCCAATACTCAGGTTCGTCGGGTGCCCCAGGTTCGCAGTTGGTTCTTGAACCTGGGTCTTGGAATTGAAATCGAGTGCAGCCTGAATCTATCTCCCACCACGAACAACGCTATTTCCTGTTTTCACAAAAATCTACTTCTGCAGTTCCTTCACACTTTCCACAAAAACATACCCGGTAATCGCTAAACTCTTCGCACTTATTTTATCCATCGTATCTTCCGCCGTATGCCAGAAAACCACATCACCGGCGCGATCCAGATCGATTACATCCACCACCGGCACGTTCCGCTTCGCAAACGAATTGTGATCGTCCTCTATCCCCGCCGATGCCTCGACAAAAATCTCGGCGTACCCCAACCGCGCCGCCGTCTTCCACACCACATCTGTCAGCGCCTTCGTGGTCGGGTCCCTCATAAAATGCAGCTGCCGGCTGCCCACCAGGTCCGCCAGCATAAACGCCTTGATCTTCGAAATCTCTCCGCTCGCCGCCATGCGCGCCGCCATCTGCCTGCTCCCATAGCGGCTGTCCGTCGCACTCCAGGTTTTCATCGCCTCTTCGCCGTCAAAAAACGCGATCCACACCGCGTGTTTGCCGCGAACGGCGCCCGCCGCGCAAAGCAATCGCGCCATTTCCAGCATCACCCCTGTCGACGACCCGCCATCATCCGCCCCAACAAAAACAATGTCATTCCGCAACACCGTATCGTAGTGCGTCCCCAGCATAATGATCGACGCATCTTCCCCCGGAATTTTCGCCACAATATTCTTCATCGCCAATCGCCCCACCGGCGTATCCGCGCTGAACGAATCCACATCCGTCGTGCACCCGAAACTCTTTAATTGCGACAAAATATATTCCTGCGTTTTCGCGATAGCCTCCGACCCCGAAGGCCGCGGCCCAAGCGCCACCTGCTTGGCCACAAACTCTAGCGCTCGCTTGCCGTCGAATCCGCCGGTCGTCGCGGCCGGCGGTGCATCCTCTATTCCACCTCGCGCGTATTCCGGCAATGCCGCCGCCACTTTGTCAGGCGAAAAATCGCCCGCCGCCGTTCCCTGCATCTCGTTGCTCTTCGCTTTGCAGCCCGTCAACGCCAAAAGAATCACGGAAGCGCACATCGCCGCTTGCGCCATAAGCCGCACACCGATTCTCGGTCTGAGAGCAAACCTTCGAGGGGCGAAGCAACCAATAGGTCTCAACTCAGTGAACCTCCGCGGCTGCGGACGCTGCCGCCAGTCGCCTGTTGCGCTTCCCCACCACGATCGCCGAAACTCCGATTCCCGCAAAATACAACACCACCATCGGCGCCATCACCACCAGCATGGTCAACGCATCCGGCGTGGGCGTGATGATTGCCGCGATAATCGCGATCACCAGAATGGAGTATTTCGAATTCACAAACAGAAATTTCGGCGTCACAATTCCGAACAGCGTCAAAAAGAAAATCAGCACCGGCAGCTCAAAGATCAATCCAGCGCCCAGCAACACCATCAGCGTCAGGTCGAAATATTCATTGATGCTGATTAGCGGCACCACCGGACCCTGAAAGCTGATCAGAAATTTCAGCACCTTCGGCAGCATCATGAAATATCCGAAGCCGATTCCCGCCAAAAATAAAACCACCGTGGAAAACAGAAATCCCGTCGTCGCGCTCCGTTCGTGCTTGTACAATGCCGGCGCCACAAACAGCCAGAATTGGTACAGCACCACCGGCGACGCCAGCACGATTCCCAGATAAATCGAAAGCGAGATTAGCAAGCTCAGGTATCCGGTCGGATTGGTGTACACCAGTTGCTGCGTCAAATGCTGGTCGGCCAGCGCTTTCAGCATCGGCTTGGTAATCCACGACACAAAATGCGGCGCCACGAACCATCCCACTCCCGCGCCAATTCCCACCGCGATCAGAGCCGTGATGATCCTCTTGCGCAGCTCCACCAGGTGCTCAAAAAATGTCATTTGCCCGCCCGGATCCCCCGCGGGTTCCGGCACAGGCGGCATGATCGAAGCTTCAGGCGGGTTGCTGGTCATGGGGAACATCAATCTTGATCGCGGCGCTGGTATTCTCCGAATTACGTTCGGAAGCAGCGCCCGCAATTGTCTCGCTCACCGTTTCAGGGCCTAATGTCTGGTCTTTTCCTTCCGCCACTTCCGCCACATCTACTGCGTCCGGCGATGACCGCGCCACCGATTCCGCTGACGGCTTCACCACCAATTCCGCCGTTCCCTCCGTAACGCGAGCATCGATCGCGTCTCCGAAGGCATCGGGTGATGCATCGGCGAACACCTCGCTGGCCGTATTTCCCGCCAGCTCGCTATCGCCCTCCGCTACCACCGCAGGCGTCTCCGTCCCTGCCGGTGTCGCAAATGTCGCCGCCTGCACGGGAGCCTCATTCGCAGCCGTCGCCGCCGCCTCCGCCGCTTTCTTGCGCTCCACGTCCCGCGCCTGCCGCTCCAGGTCCTTCATCTCTTCTTCAAACGCGCCTTTGAAATCCGCCGACGCCTTGCGGAATTCCGCCAGCAATTTCCCCAGGCTCCGCGCAAGCTCCGGCAGCTTCTGCGGCCCGAAAACCACCAGCACAATCACAAACACCACCAGCATGTGCGGAATGCTTAACATGGACTCCCTGTAGCCGTTTGCAACCCTGTTGGCATCATAGAGAACGGTATCAAACGCTGTCAAACACGTGGCGCCTGCGTCTAACCTATAGAATACGCTGTGCTATAATTCTTGGATGCCCCGCACTCCCGAGGTCAGGATGAAATCACAGTTTCGCGGCCTGATGCTTGTCGTTACCGTCCTTATCTTATGTGCCGTCCTGGGAGCCATTTACGGTCCCAACGTCCGCGCCACAAGCTCCTCCGCCGACGACTACCAGTCCGCAGTCCGCGATTTCACCCGCGTCCTCGACGTGGTGCAGAACAATTACGCCGAGCCCGTCGACGTGGATAAGGCCGTCTACCAGGGCGCCATTCCCGGCATGCTCCGCATGCTCGATCCCCACTCCAATTTCTTTGATGCCAAGCAGTTCGCCCTCCTCCGCGAAGATCAGCGCGGCAAATATTACGGCGTCGGCATGGTCGTTGCTCCCCGCGACAATCACACCGTAGTCATGGCCCCTTACGTTGGCGCGCCTGCTTACAAAGCTGGATTGCGCCCCGGCGACGTCATCATGCGCGTCGACGAAAAAGCCACCGACGGCCTCACCACCACCGAAGTCGCCGACCTGCTCAAAGGTCCCAAAGGGACAGTCGTCAAAATCACTGTCGCCCGCGAAGGCTACGCCGAGCCCTTGGTTTTCACCGTCACCCGCGACGAAATTCCCCGCCACTCAGTCGACATTTCTTTTCTCTTGAAGCCCGGCATCGGCTACATCCGCCTCTCCGGATTCAACGAAACCACCGACCGCGAAATCGCCGAGGCTCTCAAGCAGCTCAACGCCTCCTCTCTCGATGGACTCATCCTGGATATGCGCGGCAATCCCGGCGGCCTTCTCAATGAAGCCGTTGCCGTCGGCGACATGTTCCTCGACAAAAATCAGCTTATCGTCTCGCATCATGGCCGCACCTCTCCCGAGCGCCGTTACTACGCCATGCGCGGCAATCAGGGCGTTACCGTCCCGCTCGTCATTCTCGTGAACAATAATTCCGCCTCCGCCACCGAAATTGTTGCCGGCGCCGTGCAGGACCACGACCGCGGCCTCATCGTCGGCGAAACCACCTTCGGCAAGGGCCTGGTCCAGACCGTCACCCCGCTCAGCGAAAACACCGGTCTCGCTCTGACCACCGCGCGCTACTACACCCCCAGCGGCCGCCTCATTCAGCGCGACTACAGCAAAATTTCTCTCTACGAGTATCACTACGAGCGCAAAGTCCCCGAGCATCCCACGGAGATTAAGCTAACCGACAGCGGCCGCCAGGTCACCGGCGGCGGCGGTATCACTCCCGACATCGTCGTGGCAGCGCCCAAGCTCAACAAGTTCGAGGAAACCCTTTTCCGCGGCGACGTTTTCTTCCCCGCCGAAACAGGAGTCGGTGGCTTCACCCGCTATTACCTCGGCACCAAGCCGACTGTTTCCAAGGATTTCGAAGTCAGCGATTCCATGATGAAGAACTTCCGCGATTACCTCACCAAGCACAACATCCGCTACACCGAACCGGAAATCGCCGAAAATCAGGACTGGATCAAGCGCAAAATTAAACAGGAAATCTTCATGTCCGCCTTCGGCCAGCAGGAAGGCTTCAAAGTCCTCCTCGAAGCCGACCCCCAGGTCCAGAAAGCCGTCGACGGCATCCCCCAGGCCCGCGCCCTCTACCAAAACGCACGCAAAATCGTAGCCCAGCGCTCCGGCGCCCCGATCGAGCAACCCTAGTAGTTTCACGATGGCGATCTTCTGCTCGTGCCAAGTTCTAAACGCCGAAGAATTACTGGGTGGACTGCGACGGCTCCGAATTCGTCTGGACGTAATTCAGACTAATAGAAGCACGTCATACAACAATAAGAAGCGGGCCAAAACAAATTTTTCGATCTCAATCGAGCAAACTATATATTGCCCATGACGTTCTATTCAAACCGCTTAGTCAGAGCGATCTCTTGCTTGGGAGCCGAAAGAAAACGTTGCCGATAGAATAAGCACTTCAAGCACAGAAAACGTGCAGATCATCAACTATCACCCCCTGCCCGCTCCACCCCGAATCCCGCCAGAATTAACCCCGCTTTCAGTTCAATTGGGGGTATGCTCTAGCACTCTACACAAGCTCCCGGCGCGTCCACGGTGTTTTGGGTATCGCTATATGCGCTTTGGCTGTCTATAATCTGAACTGTTAAATTTTAAATCTGTCCCTTGACCTTCTTCCGTTAGCCCAGCCCGGCAAGCGTGGCAGTTCGACTTCAGCAATTTATTCTCAATAAAGGAGACCCACATGTCAGCAGATCTACTCGCGCAATTGAAGTTGAAATATCAGTCGGTGCTAAATGCGATGCAGGCCCAGAATGTGCAGCTGAACAACGTCAACATCGAAGGCAACAAGCTCTTGATTCGCGCTATGGCCCCTTCGCAAAGCGTCAAGGATGCCCTCTGGAATCAAATCAAACTCGTGGATGCCAATTACTCCGCGGACCTCATTGCCGACATCCAGGCTCCCGCGGCAGCGGCCGCAGCAGCGGGCGCCTCATCAGCCGCCGGACGCAAGTACACCGTAGTTGGCGGCGACAGCCTCTCCAAAATCAGCCAGCATTTCTACGGCAATGCCAACCAGTACATGAAGATTTTCGAAGCCAACAAGGACCAGCTATCCGACCCCGACAAGATCAAGCCCGGCATGGAATTGAATATTCCATAAAGCCCCTCGGCTCGACGCAAAGCGCAAAAGAGTTCTAATTCAAAGGAGAAATGCATATGGGTTGGATGAATCAGGTAGGAAGTATTTTAAAACAGTACACCTCTGGCGCCGCTGCTGGCACGCAGACCGCTCCAGACGTGAACGCGCATTTCGATGAAGTGGCCAAGGCCGTTCCTTCCGGCACGCTTGCGGACGGCATTGCTGCCGCCATGCGTTCCGACAAAACGCCTGCGCTTGGAGATATGGTTTCCTCCATGTTCGGGCAATCCAACGGAGAGCAGAAAGCCGGCCTCCTCAATCAATTGCTCGGCTCGCTGAATCCCGCCGCGCTAACGCAAATACTTTCCGGCGCCGGATTAAGCGGTCTGTCGGGTATGCTCGCGGGCAACACTCAGATCACCCCCGAACAGGCTCAGCAGATTCCCCCCGAGGTCGTGCAGCAGATGGCCAATCACGCGGAGAAGAGCTCTCCTTCGATCGTGGACACTCTCAGCAACTTCTACGCGCAGCATCCCACACTGGTAAAGACTTTGGGCGGCGCAGCCCTTTCCATCGCCCTCGCCAAAGTGGCTCAGCACACCCAGGGATAATAAATCTTAAAAAACGCCCTCCAGATTCCCTGCGCCATGCAAGTAATCTGGAGGGCGACTTCAACATCCAGAATTGCGCCATCGCACGGAATTGTTACTTCGAAAGGCAAAAATCATATGCGTCTACTTAATATGTTAAGCAGGAAAATCGCGCTGGCACTAGGTTGCGCAGGCTTGCTGTTCGTGATGTCGGCCCCGCCCGTTTTCGCAGCTCAGGCTAAGTCGAAGAAGGCTCCCAAGTCCGAAACAAAAGCCGAGCCCAGCGCCAGCAATCCAGTCGACCTCAATACCGCCTCGGAGCAGCAGCTCATCGATCTTCCTGGTATCGGACCAGCCTTGGCCAAAAAAATAATTGCCAACCGGCCCTATTCCTCCGCGTCGGAGTTGTCCAAAGCCAGCATTCCGGAGAGAACCATCAAGAAAATCACTCCCATGGTAACCACCGGATCAGCCACCGCTGCGGCGCCCGCCAAGCCCTCCCCCACAACGTCTTCGAAGAAAGCCGACTCCGCCTCGGCTCCGGCGTCTGAATCCAAGGCGGCCTCCGAGCCTTCAAAGTCCGCCAAAAAATCTGCTTCCGAACCGCAAGCCACGCAAGCGGCCGGCGGCGGAAACGGAAAAGTCTGGGTGAATACCAAATCCGGCGTCTACCACAAGGAAGGCGACCGCTGGTATGGACGAACCAAAGAAGGCAAATACATGACCGAAGACGAAGCCAACAAGGCCGGGTATCGCCTAGACAAACAAGACAAGAAGGATTGAGTAATCTTTCGCCGCGCTGGGCTCCAATGCGGTACCGCGTTGGAGTTCCAGCAAATCGGTGAAGATCCAGAAGTGCGCTACTCGCAACACTGAAGCGCATCCGAGGTCTGCTACCGCTCCGGCTCTGTTTCTCGCCCTCGAACCTCAAAGCTCAAACCCCGAGCCGCTTATGCAAAACCCGTGGTAAAATTTTATTCACTACTCGTGGGCGAGTAGCTCAGTTGGGAGAGCGCATCGTTCGCAACGATGAGGTCGCCGGTTCGACCCCGGTCTCGTCCACCAAAAA
>JBBSFG010000172.1:0-8067 GCA_038238965.1 Candidatus Acidiferrales bacterium
CGAGATTTTCCGCTCCGGCCTGATGAAGTTTATAGAAGCAGGCTACCTGTATATCGGCATGGACCATTTCGCCAAACCCGGCGACGAGCTGGCTGTTTCGCAGCAGCAGCGCACCCTGCATCGCAATTTTCAGGGTTACACCACCAAGGCGGGTGCCGACCTCTACGGTATGGGCGTCACCGCCATCAGCGCCTTCCACAATGCGTACGCGCAAAATCATCGCGACCTGGCCGCCTGGCAAAAAGCTGTGGCGGACCGCGGCGTCGCCACCATGCGCGGCTATCGTCTTTCGGACGATGATCGTCTGCGTCGCGCGGTCATCAATCGGCTGCTGTGCCACACTGTCATCGTCAAAGACGAAATTTCGCGCGAGTTCGGCGTCGACTTCGACACCTACTTTGCGGCCGAGCTTGAGCAACTTGAAGCCCCGCGCGAAGATGGCCTCGTAGTGATCGACAACAAAGAAGTACGCGCCACCTGGCTAGGACGAATTTTTATTCGCAACCTGGCAATGATTTTCGATCCCTATCTGGAAAAGCAGCATCTGACCGCTAAGCCGCTTTTTTCCAAGACGCTGTAACGAAACAATGCTCACCTAATTCCCTTGACCGCTCACGTCCCAGCTTTGGTGGTCGGCGCCGGAATCTCAGGATTGGTTTGCGCCTATGCCCTTCGCAAAGCCGGGATCGACGCGCAAATCATCGAGTCCTCGGCTAACCCCGGAGGCGTCATTTGCAGCCGGCGACGCGACGGTTACTTGCTCGAATTCGGTCCGCAAAGCTTCAACGCCACGCCATCCATTCTCGACCTCTGCCGCGAGTTGCACATCGACAACCAGCTTCTGCAGGCTCCCCACGGTGCTCCGCGTTTCGTACTGGTGAATAACGAGCTGCGCAAGGTTCCCATGAGTCCGCCGGCGTTCCTCACCTCTTCCCTGTTCAGCGCCACGACTAAATGGCAAGTCCTCCGCGATTTTTTCGGCCACAGCTCTCCGCCGGACATCAACGAATCTGTCGCTGCTTTCACGCGACGCAAGTTCTCGCCCGAACTTCTGGAGAAACTCGTCGGCCCCTTTGTCTCTGGTATTTATGCGGGAGACCCCGAAACACTGGGCCTGCGAAGCGCCTTCCCGCAAGTCTTTGAAGCCGAGAAGTTTTCCGGCAGCGTCATCCGCGGATTGCGCAACCGGAAAGACCCCGGCGCCGGTGAGAAACCCACTTTGCAATCGTTCTGTGACGGCGTTCAAACGCTGACCGCCGCCCTCGCAGCTAATCTGGGACCAGCTCTGCGCTGCGGCGCGGAAGCTCGCAGCGTTCGTCTTACTTCTGGCTCTTTAACCGCGTCGACATTCGAAGTTTCTATCGTCGCAAATGGCCAAGAAGAGACCATCACGACAAACCAGCTTATTGTAGCCACCCCGGCGTCGCAGGCCGGCGCATTACTGCATCGCGTGAATCCGCACTTCGAATCCGTACTGAAACAATTCGAATACGTGCCGGTCGCGGTAGTCTCTCTGGCATATCCAAAAGCGGCCATCCGCAATTCACTTCACGGCTTTGGCTTCCTCGTTCCGCGCTCTTCCGGCGTGCGCATCCTCGGAACGGTCTGGAATTCGTCGCTTTTTCCCGGCCGCGCGCCGGAAAATCACGTACTCCTCACCAGTTTCGTCGGCGGCGCAACCGATACCCAGGCAGCCAGTCTCCCTGCGGCCGAGCTCGTCGCCACCGTCCATCGTGAACTCGCTGGCATACTCGGCATTTCACAGCAGCAGCCGGCCTTCTCCCATGTCGAAATCTGGCCGCGCGCCATCCCACAATTCAACATCGGCCATAGCCAGCGTTTATCGGACTTGGCCCTGCTTCAGAGCAGATTTCCCGGCCTCTGGCTCGTTGGAAACTATCTGCACGGTCCGTCCCTCGGCGTCTGTGTTGAACAAGCCTTGACCGTGGCCCCGCAAGCAGGTATGAAATGAGCGCCGCTGCCCGGATACCGGAGCCTGTTCGCGTTCATCCGGTTAACGCGGTATTTCGTATCTCTATTGAGGAGAAGAAGCTCAACTAGTGTTCCTTGCGGCAATAAGCCCCTTGGATGAGCGCGGGGCGTCCCCGGACGCTGCGCTCGTGCGTCTGCTTCTTCAAAACGACGTGAACGCATTCGAAAAAATCTACGACAGGTATGCGCGCCTCGTTTACTCCCTGGTATTGAGGATCGTTCAGCAATCCGGGCCAGCCGAAGAAGTGGTCCAGGACGTTTTCCTGCAACTGTGGCGCAATTCCGAGAAGTATGACGCCGCTCGTGGCCCCTTCGCTCCCTGGCTGTTGACCTTGGCCCGCAATCGCGCCCTGGATACCCTCAGGTTGAAGAGCGAGCGCCAGCGGCGCCTCGAAAATCAAAGTGACGAGCTTTTCTCCGTGGTCGTTGCCCCGCAATATGAAAAAGAACTGGACGAGAAAAGACGCGCGGAACGCGTGCGCACGCTCGTCGGAGATCTGAATCCCCAGCAAAAACGTGCCATTGAGCTTGCTTATTTTCAGGGCTTAAGCCATACCGAGATTGCCGCGGAACTGAAAGAACCGCTGGGCACGGTGAAAAGCTGGATTCGCAACGGATTAATTCGCTTGAGGGAGGCATTGCAGGCAGCGACGTGAGCAACTGCGACCAATTCCGGGATATGTACGAGGCCTACGCCCTTGGCGCGCTCGACGCGCCGGAACGTGCGGTACTCGAAGCTCATCTGGCCACCAACTGCGCGACCTGCGCGAAGGCCGTCGCCGAAGCGCGCTGGCTGGTCAGCCAGTTGGCCTATACCGCTCCCGAAGCTTCACCTTCCGACATGCTTAAAGGCCGGTTGATGCAGACCGTGCGCTCCGAAGCGAAGTCTTCGCATGGTGGTGGCGGCGCTGCGCCTTCACATATCCCGTATTGGCTCTATGCCGGAATCGCGGCCCTGCTGCTCATTACGTTCTACACTTCGTGGACTGCGCACCAGGCTAAGGAAGAGATGCGCGCCTCGAATGAACGCCTGGCCGCGCATCTGGAAGAAGACCGCGCCGCGACGCAAGAAAAAATCACCGCCATGGAAGAGAAAATGGCCGCCATGCGCCGCGAGACTGCCATTTTGACCGACCCGGCCGCGACCAAAATCACCCTCATACCCCAGAAGATTCAGGCTCCGCAACTCGTCGCCATGTGGCAGCACCAGAATGGAATCGTGGTCACCGGACAAAAAGTTCCCATGCCGTCGGCCCATCACGTTTTGCAACTCTGGTTGATTCCCAAGGATCCTGCCGCCAAGCCCATGCCTTCCATGGCATTGCGCCCCGACGAAAACGGCAGGCTGGTCATGGTGATTGCGCATCCGCCTGATCCCAGCGGAATCAAAGCGCTGGCTATCACGGAAGAGCCAGAAGGCGGCAGCCCGCAGCCCACCAGCGCGATACGCTGGGTTGGAGCCATGACCTAGTAGAAGTTGTTTCGCGCATTATTTAACCGCGATTATTGGCCCCGTTCAACTAGTTCACTTTCCGTACCGCAACAACAATCGCGTTTTCCTTCGCTGTGCCGCTTCGCGAAAGCGCCGCTTTTCCTCCGAGGTTTTCAGCAGCAGCGGCCGCACCGCCTTGGGCTTTTTGGTGTGCTCATCAATGGCCACGAAGGTTACATATGCTGTTGTGGTGTGCTTCCGTTCGCCGGTCAGAATCTGCTCCGAATACACTTCCACGCCAACCTCCATGGACGTGTGAAACACGCGGTTTACCTGTGATTTCAAAATCACCAGCTCCCCGAGATTCACTGCATTGCGAAAATCGATGTAGTCCACCGACGCTGTCACCACATAACTGTTCGAATGCCGGCTCGCCGCCATGGCCGCCGCCATGTCTACCAGGTGCATCACCTGTCCGCCCAAAAGCTTTCCCAGCGGATTGGTCTGCGCCGGCAGCACCACTTCCGCCATCTCCGACCGCGAAGCGCTCACCGGCTTCGGCTTCAGTCTCGAATCCACCAACTGGTTCGCATTTGCAACTCTCTTGTGTCTCATTCTTCCCCGCTCGCGGCGATTTTGGAACATCGCATTCCAACCGTATACTACGGTAGCCAACATGCCAGACCAAAAGAAAACCCGCAGGCAGGTGCTTGAAGAATTCGTCGAACAATCGCCCAACGACGCCTTCTCCCGCTATGGCCTGGCCATGGAATGCGTCAGCAGCGGCGATCCCGCAGCTGCCATTCGCCAGTTCGATGCTCTCCTTGAACAGCACTCCGACTATGTTCCTGCCTACCTGATGTACGCCCAGCTTCTGGCTCGCGAATCGCGCCCCGGCGATGCAAAGCAAATCCTCTCCAAAGGTATCGCCGCGGCCGCAAAAAAAGGCGACCAGCACGCCGCCTCGGAAATGGAAACTCTGCTCTCCGAACTAGGTTGATCGCCCCCATCGGCCTCAATCTGCATCCTTCTCCCCGCTCTGGTATCATCATCTCTCGCACCTATGCGGCCAGATCGCATCCCGCTTTTTCCCTTGAACGTCGTTCTCCTTCCCGGCGCTGAGCTCCCCTTGCACATCTTCGAGCCCCGCTATCGCGAAATGGTTCGCAAATGCATGGCCCAGGGCTCCGAGTTTGGAATGTTGCTTTCCATGCCCGATGGCATCGCGCGTGTCGGTTGCACCGCCGAGATCATGGAAGTCCTCACCCAGTATCCCGACGGCAGAATGGATATCGTCACCGTGGGCCGCACTCCTTTTCGCGCCGTGGAGCTCTTCACCCAGAATCCCCTGCTCGAAGGCCAAGTCGATTACTTGGAAGATTGTGAAGTCTCCAGCGCGCCACCGGGCAGCGAATTGGTCGAGCTCTACGAAACCTGCCACACTCTGATTTTTGGCGATTGCCCGAAAAATCTTGCCGCCGACGCACCACAGTGTTTTTCTTTCCGCGTCGCCGCCGCGCTGCCTATGGATTTGCTTTGGAAACAGCAGCTTCTCGAGCTCCGCACAGAATCCGACAGGCAGGAACGATTGGCAAGCTACCTTCGCGGCTGGGCGCCGCATCTACAGAAGGTAGACTCTGTGCGCGCTCAATCCGCAGGAAGCGGCCATAGGCTCAATTGAGCCGCGACGCTTTCGAAATCCAGGCTGGATGGCCCTGCGTCGGCCGAAGCAATCAGCACCTGATTCAAATCGCATGACTGGGGACTAATGACCGCTACTACATCGCTGAAATCGCAACCATCACATCCGAAACCGCGCACTCTTGGCGAACTGAAACGCATTCCCGACTTTGACGCCGCCAGCGTTTCCCGCTCGGTGAAAGACGAAATCCGCGGCAATCTGCTGCGTCTCATCGAGCGTGGCGAACCGCTCTTCCCCGGCATCCACGGCTACGAAGACACCGTCGTGCCGCAGATCGTCAACGCGCTGCTCTCCCGCCACAATTTTATTCTGCTGGGACTTCGCGGCCAGGCCAAGAGCCGCATTTTGCGTGGCCTCATCAACCTCCTCGACGCGGAAATCCCCGTGGTCATCGGCTGCGAAATCAACGACGATCCACTCAAGCCCATCTGCCGAGCGTGCCGCGAGAAAATCGCCGCCGAAGGCGACAACACCCCCATCGCCTGGATGCCGCGCGACAGCCGCTACGTGGAAAAGCTCGCCACCCCCGACGTCACCATGGCCGACATTATCGGCGACGTCGATCCCATCCGCGCCGCGCGCGGCGGCCGCGACCTTTCCGACGAGTTGACCATTCACTACGGCCTCCTGCCTCGCGCCAATCGCGGCATCTTCGGCATCAACGAGCTGCCCGACCTCGCGGGAAAAATCCAGGTGGGACTTTTCAACATCATGCAGGAAGGCGACATTCAGATTAAGGGTTACCCGTTGCGTTTGCCCCTCGATGTCCTGCTGGTCTTTACCGCCAATCCCGAGGACTACACCGCGCGCGGAAAAATCATCACCCCACTCAAGGATCGCATCGGAGCCGAAATTCGCACCCACTACCCCGCGAATGTCGGCGAAGGCATGGTCATCACCGCCCAGGAAGCGTGGGTTAAACGCACCGCCGGCCGCGCCATCGAGGTGCCGCAGTATCTTCGCGAAATCGTCGAAGAGATTGCCTTCCAGGCTCGAGAAGACAAGCGCGTCGACCGCCGCTCTGGCGTCAGCCAGCGCCTGCCCATCACCACTCTCGAAAGCGTGGTCAGCAGCGCTGAACAGCGCGCCGCCCGCAACGGAGAGTCCGCTTCCTATGCCAATGTCGCCGACGTTTATTCCGCCCTTCCCGCCATCACCGGCAAAATGGAATTGGAATACGAAGGCGAGCTGAAAGGAGCAGACACGGTCGCACGCGAGATCGTCCGCACCGCTATTGGCCGCGTCTTTACCAAACATTTTGGCGACCTCAACTTTCAACCCGTGATTCAGTGGTTCGAATTGGGCGGCGAGCTCAAACTTCCCGAGTTGGCCACCACCGACGAACGCTACCGCCAATTGTCCAAAATTCAGGGCCTGAGCGAGCACACTGGCCGCATCGGCGCGGACGATACCAAAAATCACGCCGCCGTCGCCGCCGCCTCCGAAATGATCCTCGAAGGCCTGTGGGCCCATCGCCGCATCGGCCGAAGCGAAGAGCGCGGCTACTACGCCGAAAAACAGAAACCGCAGGAGCAGCGCGAGAACCCATCTTCGCGTGGCCCGCGCCGCCAGTTCAATTGAACCAAGGAGTGCGCTTGCTTTCGCGCCGCGCGCGCAACGGTGAGCAAGAGCAGTGAAGTAGCCGAGGAATTTTTATGAAAGTAATCCGCTACGGAAAATATGTTGGTGAACCGGCCGACGCCGTCGATCTCGAAGAACTCGTCAAGCGCATGGGCGATTTTTTCCTGCAGAGCGGCTTCGAATCGCAATTCTACGGCCTATCTGAACTGGACAGCCAGCGCTCCATGGAAGCGCTGAAGGAAGCCATTCTGCGCGCTCTGCAGGAAGGCGACTTGCTTCCCGGCGATGCCATGAGCGATGAACTGCGCAAAATGTTGCAGGATCCCGGCGCGCAGAATAATCAGGCCATCAAAGACCTTCTCGAAAAATTGATGGAGCGTCTCGCCGAAGAGGGCTTCATCAATCCTCAGCAGCCTCCGCAGGTTACGCCGCCGCATCAAAACACTGCGCGTGGCAGTCTCGGTCAGCCGCAGGAGCGCCAGACCGAAGCTCGCTTCGAAATCACCGACAAGACCATCGATTTTCTCGGTTTCAAAACCCTGCAGGATTTGATGGGCTCCGTCGGCCGCAGCAGCTTTGGCCGCCACGACACCCGCGACCTTTCCACCGGCATTGAATCCGGCGGCGTTTCGCGCCCCTACGAATTCGGCGACACCATGAACATGGACGTCAGCGAAACACTCTTCAACGCCGTGCGCCGCGAAGGCGCAAAAGTCCCCATCGAAATGACCTACTCGGACCTTATGGTCCACCAGTGCGAATATCACAGCTCCTGCGCCACCGTGCTGCTGCTCGATTGCAGCCATAGCATGATTCTTTACGGCGAAGATCGTTTCACGCCCGCCAAGCGCGTGGCCATGGCGCTTTCGCACTTAATCCGCACGCAATATCCGGGAGACACGCTGAGTCTGGTCCTTTTCCACGACAGCGCCGAAGAAGTTCCTCTCGGCGAACTCGCCCGCGTGCAGGTCGGCCCCTACTACACCAATACCCGCGAAGGCCTGCGCATGGCGCAACGCATCCTGCTGCGCCAGAAAAAAGACATGCGCCAGATCATCATGATTACCGACGGAAAGCCCTCCGCGCTCACGCTGGAAGACGGACGCATCTACAAAAACGCCTTTGGACTCGATCCCTTCGTCGTCGGGCAGACCCTCGAAGAAGTAAACAAATGCAAGCGCGCCGGAATCCTGATCAATACGTTCATGCTGGCCACCGATTACAGCTTGGTGCAGTTCGTTCAAAAGATCACCGAGATGTGCCGCGGCAAAGCCTACTTCACCACGCCCTACACTCTCGGCCAATATTTGCTCATGGATTACATGCACCGCAAAACCAAGCAGATTCATTGACGGCGGCG
>JBBSFG010000173.1:0-8064 GCA_038238965.1 Candidatus Acidiferrales bacterium
AAGATGGGGCACCTACTCAAAGGGGTGTAATCATCCGCGATCACTCAAAATCGCTAGCGCGGGCGAGTAAAGCCGCGTTGCTTCCAGAGTTTTTCCCAATGCCAGATGCCATAGGCTCCGTCGTTGGACAGGCGGTAGCCAAGTTGGTGCGCCAGCATCAGAATCTGGCCGCGATGATGGGCCTCGTGCGAAAACATGTAGGCAAACATGGTCGCTCCCGCCGGCCATGACTGCACGTAACCGTCGCGCGAAAATTTTGCCACGCGACGCTCCGGCAACGCAGACAAAGCATCGGCAAGCATGCGCAGGCACTGCGCGGCGCTTTTTTTGAGCGCCGTGGAGACTTGCTTTACGGTACAGCGTTTTGGATCGAGCGGCACGGGGCATTTTAGATGCGGAGCAGAGTGTTTCAGCCAGGATCGGCGGGTATTGTGCAGGTGCGCAAAAACGGCGGCTATGGTGCGCCCACCAGATCTTCCAGTCTGCAACTGCGCGCGCCAGGCGCGAGGATCAAGATGTGCCAGTAATAGTTGGTTCATACCGTCGTTGACGGAGTAGGCCTCCAACAGGACGTCGCGGATTTCAACGAGTGCCGCGGCAGAGGGCGAAGACATGTGGCCTCCGGCAGAATCGCCGCCATTCTAACGCCAAAGCAATCAAACACGTCGTTGAAGTGTAGGTGTCTAGCCGCCGCCTACGAAGTGGACGATTTCGTAGCGGTCTCCGGGTTGGATGGGCGTTTCGGTCCATTGGGGGCGGGGCAGGATCTCAAGGTTGCGTTCGATGGCGACGCGTCCGGCGGGCAAATTCAATTCCTGGAGCAAATCGGCGACGGTGGCACCGTCGGCTGCGGTGCGGCGTTCTCCGTTGACGGTAATGGCGAGTGAAGTTTCCATGGACGCAATCCTTGGCGCGATCTTCCTTCGGGCTACTTGATTCTATCCTTAATCCTAATTTCTTAGTTCTACCCTTGAGTGACGGGGACGCGCTGCTTGGCGCGCAACTGGAAGCGCAGGTGGCCTTTGGCCGAGCCGTGAGCGGCTTCGATGACGATGGCGGCGTTGGCATCGGGGAGGCGCGGCATGTCGAAGGCGAGGTGAGCTTCGCCGTTGGCACCGGATTCGGCGGAAAAATTTCCGGGTTCATCGGCTCCGGCTACCGTGGCGGTGACTTTTGCGGAGCCGACGGGATTACCGGCGCGGTCGTTGACGCGGAGATGCAACGTGGCGCGCTTCCCTGCCAGCCAGGTTTTTGTGTTTAGCAATTCCAGCAGCAACGTTGCGGGTGGCGGCGCGGCGATATTTTTTTCGCTCGCGTGCTCGTTTGCCGATCTGTTCGGCATGGCCGCGACTGGTGCGGGCGCGGCTGGCGGCACCGGCGGAGGAAGATACAGCGCGCCATTGCGAATTTCTTCGAGGACCTGGCGGTGCTGCTCATCGAGACGCAGCTTCAGAGCGGCTTCGCGATCGGGGTTGAGAGGCAGAAGGTCGAGATAATTGTTGGTGCGGCGGTGCAGGACACGGCCGCCGCAATAGACGGTGGTGTCGATCAAGGCGCTGGTGATGCCGGCGTCCTCAGTTTGCACGTGATACTGAACCTGGCCGAGCTTAACATTGGTGTTATGACCGAAGATCATGGCGATGGGCCCCGATTGGTGCGAACGGTTCGAAAAGTCCGGCAAATAAGATTATAAAGAATTGCAGCCGGGATTTGACCGATTGGTGGTCGAGTCGTTATTATAACGCTTCGCTTATGGGCGGTTCCGACCTACATAGTTACGCTCCGCTTCTCATACACCTGCTGGTCGCAGCGGCTCTAGCCGGCATGCTGACGGGTGTTTCGGTACTAATCGGGTGGCGGCGGCCAAATCGCGTAAAACAACAACCTTACGAATGCGGAGTCGAACCGACGGGGGACGCGCGCGAACCTTTTTCGGTGCGATTCTACCTGGTGGCCATGGTGTTTATTTTGTTCGACGTGGAAGCCATCTTTTTGTATCCGTGGGCGTACATTTTCCGCAGTCTGCGGTGGTATGGATTCGCGGAGATGATGATTTACATCGGCATCCTGCTGGTGGGTTACCTGTATCTGTGGAAAAAAGGAGCGCTGGACTGGCACGAAACTCGCGCTCGGGATTAGGAAACATTGACGGAGACTTCCAAACAAGACGCTAGTGCTGTAGGCGGAGGGGCCTCGTGCGCGGAAATGTTGCGCGCGTGGAACGCTGACGCGGTGACCGAAGTCGTTGAGTACCGCGGGGAAACCACCGTGGTAGTGCCGCGGGAATTGCTGCGAGCCACAGCGGCGCGCTGCCGCGATGATGCGGCGATGCAATTCAATTTACTGACCGATGCCACCTGCCTGGATCGCCATCCGTACGAGCCGCGATTTGAAGTGGTCTATCAGCTGGTTTCCATTCCGCGGCGCGAGAAATTGCGATTGAAAGTCCGGTTGTATGGCAAAGATACGGAAATCGATTCGCTGGTACCGGTGTGGCCGGGAGCGAACTGGCTGGAACGCGAAATTTACGATTTATTCGGGATTCAATTTAATGGGCATCCGGATTTGCGCAGGATTGTGCTGCCCGACGATTGGGAAGGCTATCCGCTGCGGCGGGATTATCCGGTGGAAGGTTTCCGGGATTTACCGGTGATGCCGCTGGGATTCACGAAGACATCGATATGACGACGGTAGAAACGGCAGTCGGCACGGCGAAAACGATGGTCCTTAACATGGGGCCGCAGCACCCGTCGACGCACGGGGTGCTGCGCATTTTGCTGGAGCTGGACGGCGAGACGGTGGTCAAGGCGGTTCCGGACTGCGGCTATCTGCACACCGGGATCGAAAAATCCTGCGAAGACAAGACGTATTCGCAGGCGATTACGTTGACGGACCGCATGGATTATCTGAATCCGCTGGGAAACAACCTGGTTTACTGCATGGCCGTGGAAAAGCTGCTGGACCTGGAAGTGCCGAAGCGGGCGCAGTACATCCGGGTAATGATGGTGGAGCTGCAGAGAATTTCATCCCACCTGGTGTGGCTGGGAACGCATGCGATCGACCTGGGCGCGATGTCGGTTTTTCTGTATTGCTTCCGCGAGCGCGAAGAAATTTTGAAGATTTTCGAGATGTTCGCCGGACAACGGATGATGACGAGTTACATCCGGATCGGCGGGGTGGCGCTGCAACCGCCGGCGGGCTGGCGCGGTGCCATCGAGCGATTTTTGAAATATATGCCGAGCCGGGTGGACGAGTACGAGACACTGCTGACGAAAAACCGCATCTGGATGGGGCGCACGAAAAATGTGGGCTACATCAGCGCGGAAGACGCCATTGCGATGAGCATGACGGGACCGACGCTGCGCGCAGCGGGCGTGGCGTACGACAACCGCAAACTGTTTCCGTATTCGAGTTACGAGGAATTTGAATTTGACGTGCCGACGCGCACCGATTCGGATTGTTTCGGGCGGTATATGATCCGCGTGGCGGAGATGCGGGAGAGCCTGAAGATCGTGCGGCAGGCGATGGACAAGATTACGGATGAAGGGGTGATCAAGGCGGACGCTCCGGGAATCGTGCCGCCGCAGCGCGAGAAGATGAAGACGGAGATGGAAGCGCTGATTTACCACTTCAAGATTTTTACCGAAGGGTTTTCGCCGCCGGCTGGAGAGGTGTTCGTGACCGTGGAGTCTCCGCGCGGAGAGCTGGGCTGTTTTATCGCCAGCGACGGTTCTCCAAAACCCTTGCGCTGCCATTTCCGTTCGCCTTCATTTATTAATTTGCAGGCCCTGCCGAAACTGGTGCACGGGCAGCTGATTTCGGATGTGATCGCGTGCATCGGAACGATCGATATCGTGCTGGGCGAGGTGGACCGCTAGATGAAACTGGTGATGTCATCGCAACTGACGGTGCGATTCGACACGCTGCAGAACGCCTATCCGGTGAAGCGCAGCGCGCTGGTGCCCATGCTGCTGTACGCGCAGGACGAGTTTGGGTACATCAGCGATGAAATGATCGCAGAGATTGCGCGGCGGCTGGAATTGCATACCGTGCAGGTGGAAGAAACGCTGGAGTATTACTCCATGCTGCACCGCAAGCCGGTTGGCAAATACCACGTGCAGGTGTGCACGAATATTGCGTGCATGCTGCGCGGCGGAAATGAATTGCTGGAGCGCGCCAAGAAGCGGCTGGAAATCGGGCACAAGGAAACCACCGACGACGGAGTGTTTTCGCTGGAAGAAGTGGAATGCATCGGGGCGTGCACCGGGGCGCCGGCGATGCAAGTGAACTACGATTTTTTTGAGAACCTGACACCGGTAAAGTTCGACAAGATCATTGAAGGACTGGACCTGGGCAGGAAGACGGAGCCGGAGACGGTGATTTCCGGAGCGCTGCACCCGCGCGAAGCGGGCGAAATACCGGTAATCAGCAAGCGCTGGGGGATTGAGGGATCGACGAAGATCGATGTGTTTCTGGCGAACGGCGGCTACCAGGCACTAGAAAAAGCGCTGAAGCAGATGACGCCGGAAACGATTATCGATGAGGTGAAGAAATCGAACCTGCGCGGGCGAGGCGGCGCGGGATTTCCGACGGGGATGAAGTGGTCATTCGTGCCGAAGGATTCACCGAAAGCGAAGTATGTAATCTGCAACGCGGATGAAAGCGAGCCCGGAACGTGCAAGGATCGGCCGCTGATGGAACTGGATCCGCACCAGTTGATCGAAGGCATGGTGATTGCGGGGCGGGCGATCGGTTCGCACCAGGGATTTATTTATATTCGAGGCGAATATCGGTATGTGCTGGACATCGTGCAGAAGGCGATTACCGAGGCTTACGAGCGCGGCTACCTGGGGAAAAATATTCTGCGATCGGGATTTGATTTTGATTTGATGGTGCACACCGGAGCGGGCGCCTACGAGTGCGGCGAAGAGTCGGCGCTGATGGAATCGCTGGAAGGCAAGCGGGGGTATCCGCGAATCAAGCCGCCCTTCCCTGCCGTGGTGGGGTTGTACGGCTGTCCGACCATCATTAATAACGTGGAAACGTTGAGCGCGGTGCCCTCGATTATTCTGGGCGGCGGCGAAGCGTACGCCAACCTGGGGACGCCGAAGAATGGCGGAACGCGATTGCTGTGCGTGTCTGGCCACGTGAAGAAGCCGGGCATTTATGAAATTCCACTGGGCATGAACATGAAGGAATTTATTTATGGGATGGCCGGGGGAATCACGGGCGGGAAGAAATTGAAGGCGGTAGTTCCGGGCGGCAGCTCATGCCCGCTGATGACCGCGGACGAGATCGACATTCCGATGGATTACGATTCGGTGGCCAAAGCGGGGTCGATGCTGGGCTCGGGCGGCATGGTGGTGATGGACGAAGATACCTGCATGGTGGATATGGCGCGGCGGATCATGCATTTTTACGCGCACGAATCGTGCGGGTGGTGCATTCCGTGCCGCGAGGGAACCTCGTGGCTGAGAAAGATGCTGGAGCGGATACACGCGGGTTTTGGGCGCGAGCAGGATATCGACATGCTCAGCGAGCTTTCCAAGAATATTCTGGGACGGAGTTTTTGCCCGCTGGGGGATGCGGCGGCGATGCCGACGATCAGCATTGTGCAGAAGTGGCGGGGCGAGTTTGAGGAGCATTTGCGCGGGGGCTGCGCGTACAAGTCTGCGGAAGCACTGATCGGCAGTCGATGAAGCGAATGACACGAATCCATGGCTGACCAAAAACTGATCACACTGAAGATTAACGAGCGGGACGTGCAGGTGCCGCCGGGGACGCTGGTCATTGAGGCCACGCGGCGGATTGGGACGGAGGTGCCGTCGTTCTGCTACTACCCGGGACTGTCGCTGCAGGCGGCGTGCCGCATGTGCCTGGTGGAAGTGGAAAAAATGCCGAAGCTGCAGACGGCATGCACGCTGGTGGCGACGGAAGGCATGATCGTGCGCACGAATACCGAGCAGGTGCGCAACGCGCGGAAGTACATGCTGGAATTTTTGCTGACCAATCACCCGCTGGATTGCCCGGTGTGCGACAAGGGCGGCGAGTGCGAGCTGCAGGACATGGTTTTTCGCTACGGCGCGGACACCAGCCGGTTTATCGAGGAAAAGATTCACCGGCCGGAAGAAAAATGGTCGGAGCTGGTTTATTACGATGCGCCGCGGTGCATCTTGTGCTTCCGATGCGTGCGCGTGTGCGACGAAGGCATGGACGTCAAGGCGCTGGGCGTGGGGATGCGCGGCGCGAACAGCGTGATCATTCCGAATCGCGGCGATCACCTGGAATGCGAAGAGTGCGGGATGTGCATCGACATTTGCCCCGTTGGCGCGCTGACCAGCGGAACGTATCGGTACAAGACGCGGCCGTGGGAGATGCAATACGCACCGACAATCTGCACACATTGCTCGAACGGGTGCAAGACGACACTGAGCGTGCGTAACCACGAAATCATGCGCTCGAATAACCGGGATTTGTCGGGCATCAACAAGGATTTTCTGTGCGTGAAGGGGCGATTTGGTTTTGATTTTACGAAGCACCCGGAGCGCATCAAACAGCCGCTGGTGCGACGCGGGACGGAGCTGTATCCGGTTTCCTGGGAAGAGGCAGCGCAGGCAGCGGCGACGAAGTTGAAGCAGGTTTTCGATAGCGGCGGAAAAGGATCGATCGGGTTTATCGGGTCGAACCGCACGTCGAATGAAGAGAATTATCTGTTCCAGCGGCTGGCGCGGCAGACGTTTGGTACCAACAACGTGGATCATCATCGGACGGCGGACTATACCGGGCTGGTAACGGCACTGAGCGAGCGCGCCCACGATACTTCCGTTAACGATGCCATGCTGACGATGGAGCAACTGTACCAATCGAAGGCTGTGCTGGTGATTGGAAACGATCCGACGAATCAGAATCCGCTGGTGGCGTGGCAGATTCGCTCGGGAATCCGGCACTTTGGCACGAAGCTTTTTATTATCAATGCGAATGACATCAAGCTGGCGCACAAGGCCACGCAGTTTGTAAAAGTGGCCGCCGGGCACGAGGGTGGAGCGATACGCTGGCTGGCGCACGGCGAAGGACACCTGGCTCCCGAGATGGTGGAGCAGTTGATCGCGATGAAAGCGGCGCTGGAAGCCGAGCCGGAAGTGGCGATCGTTTTCGGCGACGAGATTTCTGGCGCCGCGATTGCGCAACTGGCGGCGTTCGGATCGAAGCTGCCGGGGAAGGTGCGCTATATGGCGCTGGGCGACTATGCGAATTCGCGTGGCGCGGCGGACATGGGCGTGCTGCCGGACCGCTTGCCGGGATATGCGTATACGGACAATGCGGCAGCGAGGGAAAAACTGGAGGAAATCTGGGGCAGTGTGATTCCATCGGCGGCGGGTATGACGGTGCCGGAGATGGTGGACGCGGCGCAGGCGGGAAAATTGAAGGCGCTGTATGTGATGGGCGCGAATCCGCTGGCGCATTTTGGGACGCTGGGATACGGGCGCGGCAAAGCGCAACTGTTGATCGTTCACGAAATGTTTTTGACGGAGACAGCCAAGCAAGCGGACATTGTGTTTCCGGCGGCGTCGGCTTATGAGAAGGATGGCACGGTAACCAACACGGCAGGCGAAATTCAGATGTTGCGCAAGGGCGTGGAAATTATGGGGCCGCGCACGGATTTTGATTTGCTGCGCATCGTGTCGCACCAACTGGAGCGGCTGGGACTGGGGAAAGCGTTTCACTACAAGTCGCCGGCGGCGGTGTTTGAGGAAATTCGAAAAACTGTTGGAGGCTACAACGTGGCCCCTGGCGGATTGCTGCAGGGCGAAGCGGAACCGACGCAACTGGGGTTCAGCAGGAACGGGCACGCGCCGTACGACGTGCCGGTGGGTCTGATTCGCTCGGCGCACGACACGTTGTTTACCAGCGGAACGCTGGGAAGATTCTGCACGATGATGGAATCGCTGCCGGAAGCCGAGGCGGAAGTTAACTCGTGAACGAATTCCTTACGGCGCATGGATGGCTGATCGTCACCGTTGTGAAGGTGGCGCTGCTGCTGTTTATTGTGCTGACGGTGAACGC
>JBBSFG010000174.1:0-8052 GCA_038238965.1 Candidatus Acidiferrales bacterium
CTACACGCGCTACTCATTTTGCGCCGTATGCGAACCGGAAGATGGCTGGATTACCCTGCTCAGCGAAAAACTGTGGCCCAGCGAAGTGATTCGCCGCGTGCGCCCCGCGCTGCTGCCGTTCAATGTTCACATCGCGCGGCCTAACTGAATCCTCGTGCCCGCCCAACATCACGCAACCAAAATGATGCGACTTGACCTGGCGGGAATTTCACTATCACTGATAGCCATCGCCCTCTCTGGCTGCGGCGCCAAGGTAAAGGTGGTCAAGACCACACCGCTCGCCGCGCGCCCCGTGGTGCTGGACGCCACTCGCGAGGAATTGCTGGAAAAATACAACGCCGCCGCGCGCGCGGTGAACAGCCTCAACGCCACCGTGGAGCTCAAGCCCACCGCCGGCTCAAAATACAGCGGCATCATCGAGGAATATCACGAGGTCAAAGCCTTTCTGCTCGCCCAGCGCCCCGCCTACATTCGCGTCATCGGGCAGGCCCCGGTGATCGGCACCACCGTTTTCGATATGGCCAGCGATGGGCAGAATTTTCGCGTCTCCATCCCGTCCAAAAATAAATTCCTGATTGGCTCCGTATCTGTCGAACGCGTCGCCAGCAAGCCCATCGAGAATCTTCGCCCGCAACATTTGCTGGACGCGCTGCTGTGGCCCGAAATTCGCAAAGAGGAAACCGTGCTGTTCGAGGAGTTCAACGAAGAAAGCGCCCGCTACTATATCTTGACTGTCTTGCGCGGCGGCTATCAAACCGAAATCCTGCGCAAAATCTGGTTCGACCGCTCCGTCCTGCTGGTTGCGCGCCTCGAAAGTTTTGCCCCGCGTGGCGTTTTGATTTCCGACACGCACCTTTCCAACTGGCAGCTGGTGGACGAAGCCGCGTCCAGTCCCATCGCATCCGCAACGTCTGCGCCAAACCCCGCCCCGCAATTCCCGCGCTCCATCCGCATCGAGCGGCCGCATGACGATTACCGCTTGGATCTGCAGATCGCTAAAATCACGCTGAACGCGGATATCCCGCTCGATCGCTTCAATCTCGCGCAGCCCGCCGGCGCGGAAGTAATACACGTCGGCGAACCCGCGGCGGAAACCCGGCAACCCAGGCACGACCCCACGCCACAGGACCCCAAGCCATGATGGGCGAACTCATCGCGCGCAACCTTTTGCATCGCCCCATGCGCACGTTCATCGGCGTCATGGCCGTCGCCGTCGAAGTCGCTCTTGTGGTGCTGATCGTCGGCCTCACCTCTGGTTTACTTCACGAAACCGCCAAGCGTATCGAAGGCATCGGCGCCGACATTATGGTCCAGCCTCCCGCGGCGTCCGTGTTTCTGGGATTCAGCGGCTCCCCCATGCCCATAAAAATCGGCGAGCGGCTTGCCGCGCAGAAATATGTTCAGTCGGTCGCCCCCGCTCTGCTGCAATTCAACTCCACCGGAGGAGTGGAAGTGGTCTATGGCATCGAGCCGGAAAGCTTTCGCGCCGTTTCCGGAGGATTTGTTTTTCTGCAAGGCCGCGATATGGACGGCCCCGACGATTTGCTGGTAGACGATTGGGCCGCCAAGGCCAAAAAACTGAAAGTAGGGGACACCTACAGCCTTCTCAATCATGACTGGCACGTCTCCGGCATCATCGAGCATGGGAAAGGCGCGCGCCTTTTCGTTCCGCTGGCCACCTTGCAGGATTTGGTCGGCGCACATGACAAAGCCTCTATTTTTCTATTGCGCTGCACGCGCCCGGAGCACACCGAAGACGTCATGGAAGAACTGCGCCACGTGTTGCCGGGCTACACGCTGCGCCCGCTGAAAGATTTTCTCTCGCTCATGACCGCCACCAATATTCCCGGCTTGAAAACTTTTATCCATGCCATGATCGCGCTGGCCATTGCCATCGGCCTGATGGTGATTTTCCTCACCATGTACACCACGGTGATCGAGCGCACCCGCGACATCGGCGTCTTGAAATCGCTGGGCGCCAATCGCTCGTTCATCATCCGCGCGCTGCTCACGGAGTCGGCGGCCCTTTGCGTCATCGGCATCGCTGCCGGAATTGGCCTGAGCTACGTCGTCCGGGCCGCATTTCTTGCCGGATTCCCCACCCTCTCCATCCTCATCACCCCGCGCTGGATTATGGCCGCCGCGGCCATCGCGCTGGGCGGAGCCCTTCTCGGCGCCAGCTATCCCGCCTGGATGGCCAGCCGCAAAGATCCCGTCGAAGCACTCTCCTACGACTAGCTGAAAATTTGATTGTTCAAGAAATTTCAGCTTCAGAGCTGACCCTGGCAATCACTCAACCGTAGGCCCCGCCTGATCTTGGCAACATTCCCAAACACCGCCCAGCCCAGTCATTCCGAGCGCAGCGAGGAATCTCTCTTCGATCTCGCAACAAAGTAGAACCGACTCTCCGCCCCGCCTGATCTTGGCAACATCCCAAACACCGCCCAGACCAGTCATTCCGAGCGCAGCGAGGAATCTCTCTTCGATCTCGCACCGCAGTCAAACCGACTCTCCTCCAAACCGCATTTTCTTTCAGCTCCCCTCGCCCTCCCCCGCGTGTAAAACTCTACCCAATGGTCTACCACGCTTACATGATGGCCAGCGCCTCAGGCGTGCTCTACGTCGGAGTAACCAATAACCTCGAACGCCGCGTTGCAGAACATAAATCCAAACTCACTCGCGGATTCTCCCAAAAATACAAAACTGTCAAACTTGTTCATTATGAGCCCTACAGCGACGTCCGTGACGCCATAGCGCGGGAAAAGGAATGGAAAGGCTGGCGAAGATCAAAAAAGACGGCCCTGATCGAAACAAGGAATCCACAATGGCGAGACCTGAGCGAAGACTTTCACAAATGAAGCCTCATCAATGAAGTAAAAATGAAGTCCCATCAATGAAGTAAAAACCCGACTCTCCGCCCCGCCTGATCTTGGCAACATCCCAAACACCCACCCAGACCAGTCATTCCGAGCGCAGCGAGGAATCTCTCTTCGATCTCACCGAAATAGGAACCGACTCCACCCCGCCTGATCTTGGCAACATCCCAAAACACCGCCCAGACCAGTCATTCCGAGCGCAGCGAGGAATCTCTCTTCGCTCACTCGTGCATCAGACTTCAACCGAAATTCCTGCAAGGATACTTCGCGAGTTATCGGCCCGAGGGTCCCGAACCAATCTGCACCAACTCCGGCCCCGGATCCATCGGCATCGGCTTCAAATTCTGCGGCCCGCGCCAGTTATCCAGTATCCCCACCTGCTGCACGCACGACACCGTGCACCGCGGCGCGCAAAACTTCTCCGTCGAATACTCCCGGTGCCGCATCTCCGGCGAATACTGCGCCAGCGGAATCCCCGGATACCCGCGCTGCTGCGAACACCAGTGCACCAGCCCCAGTTCGCAAATATACAAATAACGCGAACCTGAACGGCAGCGCCAGTTGTGCTCCCGCCCGCGCGCCACGTTATGCTGAAACTCGTTAAACCGCGAATACGACCGCTTCCCCAACTCCATGATCTCTTCAAAAATACTCTGCTCGCGCTCGCCCAGCGGCTTCAACTGCCCGTTGTTGTCATGAATGATGCCTACCGTGCTCGTAAATCCCAGATCCACCGCCCGGTGCGCAATCTGCAGCGCGTCCGCCGGATTATTCACGCCGCTTCCCAGCACCGAATTAATGTTCACCTGAAACACCGCGAACTGCGACAGCATCTCCAGCCGCCCATCCAGCGTCTTCAAACTTTTCTTCGACACCTCGTCCGGCGTCACGTTATCAATACTGATCTGCAGATGCTCCAGCCCCGCGCGGTTCAGCCGTTCGATGCGCTCCTGGTTCAGAAAAAATCCGTTGGTAATCATCCCGGCGATAATCCCCCGCCGCCGGATGTGCCGGATCACCTCATCAATCTCCGGATGCAGCAGCGGCTCGCCGCCGCTAATGGTAATGATCGACGTGCCCATGTCCGCCAGAAGATCCAGCCGCCGCTTCATCTCTGGGAGCGGCACTGGCGTCGACACATCGTCAAACTCGTTGCAATACGTGCACGCCAAATTGCACTTCCGCATGGGAATGATGTGCACCAGGATGGGATGCTTCGTCGAAATCAACGCCTTCGCAATCATGCGCAATTCCCGCAGGCGCGTGCGCGCGAACCGGGCCGCGCGGTGCAGCCGTATAGCCGCCCGGGCCCTCGTTATTTTGCTGGTTTGCCCCACGGAGTAAACAAAATCCCCTATCCTCGATTATACACGACGCCCATCCCGCCCATTCGGGCGCGCAGCCTCCTGCTTCCCGAACCAACAAGTGACTTATTTCGCGGTGATCAATGTGCTCGTCGTGGCCAGGCACTGCCACGTACCATTCATATTGATCCAGGTGTCCACGAACCGTTCGCGGTGCACATACGGTTTCCCCTTCGTCACGCCTTTGATTCGAAACACGCCCACCACCACCGCGACATCGCCGTGAACCTGCACGCTGCTCTGCTCCGTTACCGCCTGCGATGGCTGGTAGTCCGGCGATTTGATGCTCGCCAGAAATTCGCCTTTGGACGCGATGCTCCCGTCGATATCCACGGACACAAACGTGTTGGCCAGCAACATGTCCAGCGCCTTTACGTCTTTCGCTTCCAGCGCGTGATTCCACGCATTTTCCAGCGCCTGGACGCGCCCGCCTTCCTCGCTCCTCGACTTCTGTTGCGCGCTCGCGGTAAACCCACCCAACACCAGAATCGCGCCAAGCAGCAGGGCTCTTTTCATCGCGTCACTCACTCCGTGTCGCTGCAAACCGCGCCAATCCACTTGCCCGTTACCGTGGAGTTCATGTTCATGCCGCTGACTCCGCCAGTGCCTCCCGCAGTGCTCATGTGTATCGTCCCTTTGACGTGCTCTGCATTCAGCGCTTCCAGCAAAATGGCGATATCCAACTTGGTCCCTTTCATATCGCACGTCAAATGCACATCAGTCTTGCTGCCCGTCGAGGTACCCACCGTGCGCGTGCAGTCCTTGCGGTCTTGCTCGAACATCAGGCTCTTTTCCAGCTTCTCCTTGGTCAGGCATTCCTTATGAATGCTGGTCTCGCCCTCCGCCCGCGCTTTCAGCCGTTCTTCCATCCTCGCGCGCTGTTCGGGAGTCATCTTCGCCAGCGCTTCCGGCGGGATGGGCATCTGCGTCCTCGACGTTACCGTCATCTCCCATTGCCCGGTCTTCACGTTCAACGGTTCCATCTTTTGCGCCGCCAGTCCCCCAACCGCAAACACCAGCAGCGCCCCCAACACAATTTTCATTCGCATGGCAATCTCCATTCCGATGGTTTTTGACCCCTATAATCTCCGCGCCGCAAAACGTCCCCGGTCCATGTCGTCTTTTCGTCCGAATAGGAGTTGCGTCCCGTGTTTGCTAATATACGCTGCAGCGAACTTGTTCGAAATACGCAAACTTGCCGTAACGCGTTTTTTGCAAAGCCGCACACCAGGAGACAGACCATGTTGCGAATAAACGACGAAGCTCCCAATTTCACCGCCGAAACCTCCCAGGGCACCATCAACTTTCACGAATGGATCGGCAACGGCTGGGCCATCCTGTTCTCGCACCCCAAGGATTTCACCCCGGTGTGCACCACGGAACTCGGTTATATGGCCGGGCTGCAGCCCGAATTCGACAAGCGTAATTGCAAGATCATCGGCCTGAGCGTCGACCCGGTCGACAAACACCAAAAGTGGGCCGTGGACATCGAAGAAACCCAGGGCCACAAGGTCAACTATCCCATGATCGGCGATCCCCAGCTCAAGATCGCCACGCTCTACAACATGCTGCCCGCCGAAAGCGGAAACTCCAGCGAGGGCCGCACCCCGGCGGACAATGCCGCCGTGCGCACCGTATTCATCGTGGGACCGGACAAGAAGATCAAGCTGATGCTCAGCTACCCGATGACCACCGGCCGCAACTTCGACGAAGTGCTGCGCGTCCTCGATTCCATGCAGCTCACTGCTAAACACAAAGTGGCCACGCCGGTGAACTGGAAACCCGGCGACGATGTAATTATCCTGACCTCCGTTTCCGACGACGAGGCCAAACAGAAATATCCAGAGGGCTGGAAGGCGCCGCGGCCTTATCTGCGTATCGTGCGCCAGCCGAAATAGCGGCCAGCCAACGTGCAAGGTGCGGCATGATTCTTAAACAGTTCTATCTGCCGTGCCTCGCACACGCTTCCTACCTTATTGGCGACCAGCAAACCGGCGTCGCCGCGGTCATCGATCCCCAAAGGGACATCGACCAGTACATCGCCTTTGCCGCCGCGCACGCGCTCAAAATCAAGCACGTCTTTCTCACTCATTTGCACGCCGATTTCGTCGCCGGCCATCTCGAGCTCCGCGATCGCGTCGGCGCAACCATCTATCTCGGCGCCGCCGCCAAAGCCGGATACGCGTTCACTCCACTCGCCGATGGCGCCATCGTGGAATTCGGCCGCGTCCGCCTGAAAATTCTCGAAACGCCCGGCCACACGCCCGAGTCCATCTCCATTCTTGTTTTTGATCTGGACGCCAGCGGCACGCAACCAAACGCCGTCCTCACCGGCGACACACTATTTATCGGTGACGTGGGCCGCCCCGACCTGCGCGCCGCGCTCGGCTGGTCGGCCAATGAACTCGGCGGCATGCTCTTCGATTCGCTGCACAACAAACTTCTGCCGCTGCCCGACCACAGCCTCGTCTATCCCGCCCACGGCGCGGGCTCGCTGTGCGGCAAAGCCATCAGCAAAGAAACCGTTTCAACCCTCGGCGAACAGCGCCGCTTGAACTACGCGCTCCAGCCCATGACCAAAGAGGCCTTCATCCAGGTCGTCACCGCCGACCAGTCCGAAGCTCCGCCGTACTTCACCTATGACGCCGTGCTCAACAGCGAAGAGCGCCCCACGCTCGATCAGGCCCTCGCTCGCGAAATGAACCCGCTGCCGCTCGACGCCGTGCTGGCATTGCAAAAAAATGGCGCGCAGATTCTCGACACGCGCGAGCCCGACGAATTTGCCGCCGCCCACCTCGCGGGCAGCATCAACATTGGACTCGGCGGCCAGTACGCCACCTGGGCCGGAACGATCCTCAACCGCACTCATCCCATCGTCATCATCGCCGACCCCGGCCGCGAAAATGAAGCAGCCGTCCGCCTGGGCCGCATCGGCTTCGATCATGTTGCCGGATATTTGCAGGATGGTTTGCACAGCCTCGTATCGCGCCCCGACCTTGTCGCCTTCACCGAGCGCCTCAGCGCGCCATTCGCCGCCGAACTCCTCGCCACAGCTCAGCCGCCGCTCGTCGTCGACGTCCGCGCCCCGCGCGAACGCGAAGAAAAACACATCGAACCCAGCGTCAGCATGCCGCTCAATCGCCTGCTCGAAAATCTGCACACCCTGCCCAAAGACAGCTCCCTGCTCGTCTATTGCGCAGGCGGCTACCGCTCCTCTATCGGCGCCAGCCTCCTCCAAAGGCACGGCTTCCCCCAGGTCGGCGAAATCGCCGGCGGCCTAGCCGCCTGGGAAGCCGCCAACCTGCCAATCCATACCGCCCAGTCCTAAGCCGCTCTCCATCTTCATCGACGCCGGCATTCCGGTCCGCCCGCCATACAAAAAGATACAGGCCAAAGGCAAACTCCCCCGCGTCAGTTGGGAACAGATCATTGAGCACATCGACCAAACTAGCGGCAACCCGCGCTATCCGTTATCCATCCTCCTCAACAACGGACCCAGCACATACGCCACAAAAAAACCAACTCCATAAACCGCCGCCGACACCCACAGCAACACCCTGCTGACCTTGCTCGCATCCTCGCAAGCCGCAGGATTCTCCGGCGCGCACGCCTTCGCTCTCCATCGCGGCGCAAGGTAATACATATTCACAAAACTCAGTGCGATCAGCGCTCCCGAAATCGCAAACGTCCACTGCTTATGCCGCGACAGCGCCACCAACCACGGCAGCGCAGAAAGCGTCGACGCCACCGACGCCCCCAGCCCCGCCAGCACCAGCAGCGAAGGCAACGCGCAGCACAATAGCGTCCCCACC
>JBBSFG010000175.1:0-8017 GCA_038238965.1 Candidatus Acidiferrales bacterium
ACCAAGGAACTGATCGCCGGTTACTGGCTGTGGCAGGTGAAATCCATCGAAGACGCGGTGCAGTGGCTCAAGCGCGCGCCGTTTGACGGCGGCACCGAAGTGGAAATCCGCCCGGTTTTCGAAGCCGCGGATTTCGGCGCCGAGCTTACGCCCGAACTTCGCGCCCAGGAAGAACGCGTGCGCGCAAGCGGCGCAGAACAAAACGTAATTCCAACGCCGCTGCGTTTTTTCAGCAAGGCTGATTGAAAAACTTTTTCAGCCATGTCGATTTAGCCGTCTTTCGTTCGACGTATCAATGAAGACAGTTTTCAAGCCGGCTCAGGCCGGGAACAAAATCAGACTCGTGATCAAAAACGGAAAGGGAGAACAACCATGCGATACATGATGATAGTAAAGCACGCTGAAAATCAGGGATTTCCACCCAAGGAACTGATGGAAGCCATCGACAAGATCAGCCAGGAGGCCGCCACTTCCGGCGCCATGGTCGGCAATGGCGGGCTTAAGCCTATGGCGCTTGGCGCGCGCGTGCAGCTAAAAGGCGGAAAGCTTTCCGTCATCGACGGACCATTCGCCGAGGCCAAGGAAATTATCGGCGGCTACGCGCAATTCGAATTGAAATCCAAGGAAGAGGCCGTCGAGTCGGCAGTGCAGTTCATGGAGTTGCACAAAAAATACTGGCCGGGCTGGGAAGGCGAAACCGAAGTTCGCCAGATGTACGAGCCGGGAGAATTTCCTCTCTCCAAATAACTGTCATCCCTCCGCCTGATGAGGGGCTTCCCATCGAGGCCAGCTTGGCTGTTCACGCGAACCTGACTTGCGTGTGCCAGTCGAAGGTGCTGTCATGGTTTCTCATGGCCACCGGCGATACCCATCGCGTTGTCGAATCGATCTGGAGGATGGAGTCCGCCAGGATCATCGCCGGACTCACGCGCATCGTGCGCGATGTTGGCCTCGCCGAAGAACTGGCGCAGGACGCTCTCGTCGCCGCACTCGAACAGTGGCCGGAATCGGGCATCCCCGACAAACCCGGCGCCTGGCTGATGGCCGCGGCGAAAAACCGCGCGATCGATCTGTGGAGGCGCAGCAAACGACTGGAGCCCAAGCATGAAGAGCTGGGCCGCGAGCTTCAAGCGCAGCAGGAGACGGCTGTGGCGGATCTCCACGCAGCAATCGAAGATGAAGTTGGCGATGACCTGCTCCGCCTGGTGTTCATCTCCTGCCACCCGGTGCTGTCCAGTGAAGCGCGCGTGGCGCTCACGCTGCGTTTGCTGGGCGGATTGACCACCGATCAGATTGCGCGGGCGTTTCTCATCTCCGAGCCAACCGTCGCGCAACGCATTGTGCGTGCCAAGCGCACGCTTTCCGAAGCTAAGGTCCCTTTCGAAATTCCGCGCAAAGCGGCGCTGGTCTCCCGTCTCGCATCGGTGCTCGAGGTCATCTACCTGATCTTCAACGAAGGCTACGCCGCGACAGCCGGCGGCGATTGGATGCGCCCCGCGCTTTGCGAAGAAGCGTTGCGGCTCGGACGCATTCTTGCCGAGCTGTCTCCTCAGGAGCCTGAAGTGCATGGCCTCGTCGCGCTGATGGAGATTCAAGCGTCGCGCTCTCGCGCGCGCGTCGGCCCATCCGGTGAGCCTATTCTGCTGCTAGAACAAAATCGCGCCCATTGGGACCACCTGCTGATTCGTCGCGGCCTCGCGGCGCTGGATCGCGCGCAAAAACTCGGCGGCGCGCCGGGCTGGTACGCGATTCAGGCCGCCATCGCGGCATGCCACGGGCGGGCGAATACCGCCGCGGAAACTGACTGGCCGCGCATCGTCACGCTTTATGAAGCGCTCGCGCACCTCGCGCCATCACCCATCGTGGAGTTAAACCGCGCGGTGGCTGTGTCGATGGCAACGGGCTCCGCGGCGGGACTTGAGATTGTCGATGCGCTGATCGATGAGCCGGCGCTCGCCAACTATCATCTATTACGGAGCGTCCGCGGCGATTTGCTGGAGAAACTGGGCCGCAAAGCAGAAGCCGCTGAAGAATTTACGCGCGCCGCAGAGCTCACGCGCAACGCCCGCGAGCGCGAACTGATGTTGAATCGTGCTCAGGCCTGTGTTTAATTTTTGTCGGCGGTCAAATTTCCTACATCACTCTTTCCCACACCAATTCCTGCTGGCGCACCATCATTCCGCCGCGCAAATAAGGCTTGGCAACACGGAGGACAAGCCGATGCGCGTTAAGTTGTACGATGACGCGCTCCAGGTTCGCGCCGACATCGTTAGGCGTCGAGGCCACTTCCACGTGATGAGTCACTTCGTCCCCGGAAAAAGTGTAGCGGCCGGCGTACGCAGTCATACTCGCAAAGGCTTCGGCTCGCTCACCTGCGGGTGCGGAGATAAAATCTGAAACGGAAAGATTCTTGCGACCGCTGAAGGTGAGGATGGCGGTCATTCGCCCGTCAACCGTGTACGTCAATAAGCCAACCGGGTTCGGGCCCCAGGAATCACGAACTTCGCCCGTATCGGTAGTGATTTTCGCCGACACTAATTTCCACGTGCCAATAATTTTCTCATTGGACTGCCCTGAAGCTTGGGAATGAAATGAAACAGCGACCAAAATCATCGCAAGGATACATCGCACCATTAGCTCCCACCTTTCGCTTTGTGATAATCATCGAAGAAGGCCTAGTCTACCATTGGCAAAAAGAATGCCTTGAGGCCTAACTGACAGACTAAACTAGGTTGCTACCCGTAGGAGGAACAACGTGCCGTCTATTAAGCGATCCGGTCTTCAATTGTTGCTGTGTGTCACTTTGTTTGTAACGGGAGTGGCCTTGGGATCACTGCGCGGCGGCAGTGTCGCGGCGCAAAACAAATTTGGTCAGCCGAAAACCGTGCTGCACGTGGTGGTCTACAAATTCAAGGACGCCACTTCCGAGTACGACCGTCAGAAGGCCCTGGACAGCATCAAGGATTTGGCGCGCAAGATTCCTGGCGTGAAAAATATCTGGCTGAAAACAAATCGTAACCAGATCAGGGATTACAGCGGTGTTTACGCGATCGAATTCACTTCACCGGAAACCGCCGCCGACTACGCGGAAAGTCCGGCGCACGAAGCCTGGGCGAAACAGTGGGAGAGCTTGCGGGAAAACAGCTTGTCCTTCCAGGTTTCAAATCCCTAGCCGGGCCCTGTGACTATGCACCACCGGCCGGACCGTCCTTCCGGGTCCCGCCGCCTCTTGGCGGGTGAGGAATCTGCTGTTGGCCTCAACCGAGGCGCGATCTAACCTCCACGTGTGATCCCGTATCTTCGCCGTATCACGGAATCCATCATGCCGTCGGAAAGCAGCCGCTTCGCCCATTTCACTTTCCTTGCCAGCGGCGTCACTCCGTAGCGCGCCCTCGGATGCGGCGCTTCAATAGCCTTCAACATCACCCGCGCGCAATCCTCCGGCGTGGTCGTCGACTTTCCCCTCGCGCTCGTCGCTCCCGCAAACGCTCCCGCGTAAATTTTGGTGTACGGACCAGCGGTGATCCTCTCCGCGTAAGGCTCCATCAATTCCGCCGCAATGTTTTGCAAGTTGGTGACGATATAACCCGGCTCGATCAGGATCACATCCACTCCGAACGGATACATTTCCAGCCGCAGCGCGTTGCTCAAGCCTTCCATGGCGTGTTTGCTGCTGCTGTACGGTCCATGCGTCGGCGGAGTGATCAGCCCGGACACCGAGCTCATCATCAGGATGCGCCCGCGCCTGCGCGTGCGCATGTGCGGCAACACCGCCTGCGTCACACGCACCACCCCGAAAAAATTGGTTTCGAACTGGCGCCGCCAGTCCTCCATGCACGTGTCTTCCACGGTGGAGACATAAATAATTCCAGCGTTATTGATCAGCACGTCCAGCCCGCCGGTTTTGGCGATCACCGCCGCCACGCCATTTTTCACGGAATCATCGTCGCAAACATCCATGTCCACAGTTTCGAGCGAGACATTTTTCCCGCGCGCCCAGCGATCCAGTTGCGCGCGCTTGTCCGCCGAGCGCCCCGCCGCAAAAACGCGGTAACCCCGCTGCGCCAGCAGCATCGCCGCAGCCTTGCCCAAGCCGTCAGTCGCGCCGGTAATCAGCACGGTATGCAGTTGCCCGCTCATCATTCCTCCGTTATGCGCTTGTGCGATGCGCGCCAATTATCGAGGAAATGCCCAACCTATGAACACACAAATAACCGTCTTCGACGATTCACAGTGAGGGTATTCAAAAATGCGAACAGTGTTGCGAAGTGACGCGTCCTGCGCGTCGAAGGAAAGAGAACCGAGGGGCCCCTAGCGCCAGAACGTGGGGTCGGGGTGCTCGAGCACGAAGCCGGCATCCCAGGCTTCGTGGCCGCGCCACACTACCTGCGCGTCGGCTTTGCGGCCGGTGGCGGCGTGAATAAGCTTTACACGTTGGTGCAGGCGCAGATCGCCCGCGACCACGGCTTTGCAGCCGGAGTTGCTGACGTCCACGGTAATGGCGTTGACGTGCCGCTGCGTGGAGCCTTCATCCCACTCCACCAACAACTTCACTTTCGTGGTGACGCGCTGGCTCTCGCGCATATTGGTCCAGCGCTCCAGCAGGCTCTTTTTCACGGATTCGTCTACGAGAAGGTTACTGAGGGCCATGCGCCACCTCGACTGTGAGTTACGGGGTAACCGCAGTACAAACGTAATCCCCCGAAAACATGGGGTCAATAGTACGAATGTCCAAATTTGCACACCATGTTTAGTTTCGCCACTTCTTCGCCTAGGCTGGATGAATCAAGACTCGGGCGACGGTCAGATGGTTACTTGCATACCAAAATAGCCTCACTGAGGCTTAGGTAACTGCAAAATCATCCCGCTACCCTGACCTGACTCCACCGTCGGCAATGCGCCATTCCATTTGTCTATTAACGCGCGATTATTCTCGATTCGGCGCAATTCCAGAAGCTGCGGAGTCAAAGAATTCTGGCGGATACGATTGGCATCCGCTTCTCCTTGGGCCCTGGTTACCAGTGATTTGGCATCGCCCTCCGCCTCGGCAATTTTCTTGGCGGCTTCCGCTTGCGTCGTAGCCAGTTCGTTTCGCGCGCGCTCCGCCTGTTGAATGGCCTGAGCCTTAGCGGTAATTGCCGTGGCAATCACCGATGGTACGCGTGGGGCGCCGATGAAACCGAATTGCTGCACGCTCACGCCTACTGGCGCCACTTTCTGTTCGATCATGGTCTGCACTTTGTGCAGGAATTCCGCTTTGCCTTCCCCGTAAATATCTTCTACCACATACGTGGAAGCCACTTCGTTCAGCGAATTGCGCACGATGTCTCGCAAGATGCCGTGAGTAAACATTTCCAGATCACCTACCCGGTATTTAACGTAGAAGTCCGGCGCTTTGGACGGCTCAATCGCATACGACAACGAGACATCCACGAAAATCTCCATGCCTTCCTTGGAGTTGAATCCCATCTCTTCATTGATGGGATGCCCTTCGTCGGTATTTTTTGTCCACTTCACGGTCTGTACATAGGTTGGAAATTCGATGATTTGCGTACTCAGCGGCGAATATACCACCCATCCGGTGCGCACCGGGATTTCCGAAGCTCCGCGCTGCTTGCCGGCCAGATTGATTTCCACCCCGACATGCCCTGCCTCGATACGCGTAACGCGAAGTAGCAAGGAAAACAAAATGATCAACCCCAGGAACAACGCGATCCCAATCACAATGGCGCGCAGCCCGGGAATATTCGGCCTCATGACAAAAGGCGGCTGATCGCCGCTATCCCGTTGGCCTCGATTAAAAACAGGCATTTATTTCTCCTCTATTCGTTTACTTCCCGGTGCGCGCAGGCAGGTCACTTGGGGACGACTGATAGGAGCATCATCCCATAGAATTGCGGAAATCGTTCCGAGCGCGATACCTGGAAAAGACCTGCACCAAAAGCAAAAGGCCGCGCTGATTGCTCAGAGCGGCCTTCTTATCAATCAGTCTTGGATGGTGATCTTGAGACTCCTTGCCCTGGCGACGCATCGGGGAAGCCCTCCCCAGCAATATCACCGGCAATAACGCAGAGGCAGTTAGGAATTCACGCCACCCAGCGATCAAACAGTTCGCGGGGGAACGAAAAGTGATCCATCCGCCAAGATTTCAGCGCGGGCTGAGCCGCAAGACTTGACCGTTGTCCGTATCGGTCAGCACGTAAATGTTTCCGTCGGGTCCCGTCCGCACGTCGCGAATACGCGTATCCAATTCCCTGAGCAATATCTGTTGCTCGGTCCAATTCCCATTCCGAATCCTTACCCGACGAATCGATTTCTCCGCGAGCGCTCCCACAAAAAAATCTCCCGTCCATTGCGGAAATTTTTTCCCCAGGTAGAGTGTAAATCCCGACGGCGCGATCGAGGGCACCCAGATAACGACAGCGATCGGTAACGCCGGGCGCTCTTTGCAGTTTCGAAACCAGCTCTCCTGAGTAATCGACTCCAAACGTAGTTTTGGGCCATCCATAATTCCGGCCAGGTTTCAGCAAATTTATTTCATCACCGCCCTTGGGTCCGTTTTCGTGCAGCCAGATGTCCCCATTGCGCGAGTCGACCAACAAGCCAAGCGCGTTGCGATGCCCATAGGTAAATATTTCTGGCCGCACACCTTCTTTTCCAACGAAAGGGTTGTCGCCGGGGACCTGTCCATCGCGGTCCAGTCGCAGCACTTTCCCGAGGTCGCTGCCCAGGTCTTGCGCCGCATCGCGATAGTTGAACCCGTCAGACACCGTCACAAGGAACGTGCCATCCTGCAAAAAAGCCATTCGACCGCCGGAATGTCCGGGGCCAGCCTTTTCCGGCCCGCTTCGAAAAATTACTTTCCCGCCTGTCAACTTGGCGCCATCGAATTCCGCACGGAAGACGGCCAAATGATTCTGCTCCTTGGTTCCTTCGTGAAAGGTGATGAATATGATTTGATTGGTCTCGAAATCAGGATCGAGAACAACATCCAAGAGTCCACTGTCGCCTTCTTTGAGAATATTCTGTGGTCCTCCAGAAATTGGCGCTGGATCTAAAACACCCTTCCGAAGTATGCGCAGTTCGCCAAACTTTTCGGTCAGAAGCGCGTCGCCATTAAGTAGAAATGCCAGGCTCCAGGGAAATTTCAAACCCGTCGCGAGCGTCTCCACTCGATAAGGAAGCTCACTACTCTCATCTCCAGCAGCGCTGGCACCCCAAAAGCTACCAAGCGCGAGAAGGAATACCACAATGTCGCGCGCCACCCCGTTAACTGACCGACTATTCACAGGCCCTCGATTCTGAAGAGAGGCTTATCACACTTAAATTGGCCATTTAGACTGGGCAAAAAGCAAAAGGCCGCGCTGATTGCTCAGAGCGGCCTTTGCAAATGTAAATCCCGGCGACGACCTACGTTCCCACACAGTTGCCCGTGCAGTATCATCGGCCCGGCGAGGCTTAACTTCCGTGTTCGGGATGGGAACGGGTGTGACCCTCGCGGTATGATCACCAGGAAACTTTTAGAGATTCGAGATGAGAAGTTCGAGTTTAGAAGAGGAAGAAAACCCCTTCAGAAACCCGGCCCACATCTCGGATCTCAATTTTTTTTTGAGCTTGCGAATCAACAGCGTTCGCAAGTGCGACAACAGAAGCTGGCTGGCATTACAAGTTGGGCTCTATATCGAACGCACTGTGCAGAATTGGCGTTAACTTTTCTGCGTTGTTACTGCTCTTCCTCAAAGACGGTTTGAGAAAGTTTTATGATTAAGCCGAACGGGCGATTAGTACTGGTCAGCTTCACACATTGCTGTGCTTCCACCTCCAGCCTATCAAAGTCGTAGTCTTCGACTGCCCTTCTTATCCCGCCGAAGCGGGATTGGGAGAACTTATCTTAGGGCGAGCTTCTTGCTTAGATGCATTCAGCAATTATCTCTTCCAGACTTCGCTACCGAGCTATGCCGCTGGCGCGACAACTCGTACACAAGAGGTCTGTTCATCCCGGTCCTCTCGTACTAGG
>JBBSFG010000176.1:0-7922 GCA_038238965.1 Candidatus Acidiferrales bacterium
AGCATCGGACCGCGTTTTACTTCGTCGGTCCAAACCGTGGCGCGGTCAACCGAAGGAGCAGCCGGGCGCAAACGAGAAAGCCCGAAGCTGACTCCAGCGATGAGCAGAATGGCGACCGTGGCATACAGGATGCGGCGGATCTTTTTGGCTCGAGCGTTCGATGGGCGTTGAATATCCATAGGTTCGATATACCTGATATGGCAAGTTGTGGGCCTGAACCAACGCCCTCTAAAAGCGGCAAAATGAGTAACCTAGCAGAACACGGCCGGAGGCCAAGCCGCAAGTATCACGAAAATGGGATTCGGCGTCCCACCAGCGAACAAGGTTGCTGACCGAAACCTCTGCAGTGAAATAGCCAATCAGCGAGCCTGGCTTTCCAGCGGCGCGGTTTGTTTGACGTTGCCGAGGCTGAATAGAACCCTTCCAATTTCATCGCGAATCGCTTGGGATGTCACCGGCTTGGTCACATAACCGTCCATGCCCGCGTCGAAGCACTTGCGGCGGTCTTCGTCAAAAGCGTTGGCGGTAATGGCAATCACAGGCATGTGCCGCAGCGTGGCAAGTTCCTGCTGTCGAAGAATGCGAGTTGCCTCGATTCCGTCCATAACCGGCATCTGCATGTCCATGGCGACGAGATCGAACTCCTGTTCAGACAATAGGCCGAGGGCGCACTTGCCATCCGCGGCGACCGTCACGGAATGACCCATTTTTTCGAGAATGCGCGAAATCAGATGCCGATTTATTGCATTGTCTTCCGCCAGCAAGATGCGAAGTCGGGCGCTAGGCGCTGCATAATCAGCTACTACGGAAGATTCTCTGACGAGTGTGGCTCTTCGTTCGCCGCCCAGCGCCTGGTGCAATGCCAGACGGCGAAGAGGTTTGGAAATGGAGGTGATTCCGAGGCGCTTGCAGCGGGCGCTGTTCTCAGCGTCGGGAGGCCCCGAGAACATCATGATGATTTGTGGCGGGGGACTCTGTGAAGCAGCGAGTGTCGAGGCCAACTCCAGACCACTCATGTCCCTTAGCTCCCCGGCAAGGACGGCTGTAGATAAGGGCCTCCCATTTTCCGAGTTGTCCTTAAAAATGGCCAGAGCTTGTTGACCGCCGGAGGCGATCAACGGTTGGATTCCCCATTCGGTTAGTACTCGCGCTAAAAGTGCCAGGTTTACAGCATTTTCGTCCGCGATCAGGACGCGGGGATGTAACGCGAAGAGTCGCCTGTCAGGACTGAAACCATCCCCTTTCATCGTGGACGGCAGGAAGGGAATTTCAACATGGAATTTGCTCCCTTGACCCTCTTCGCTTTCCAGCCAGATCCTTCCGTTCATTAATTTGACCAGGCGCTCGGAGATGGACAGGCCCAAGCCGGTCCCGCCATAACTGCGGCTGATGGTCATATCCGCTTGCGCAAAGCTCTCAAATATTCTGACTTGCTTTTTCAGCGGGATACCAATTCCGGTATCCGAGATCGTGAAATGAACTGTCACCGCGGAGTCGGTTCGACTCGCCAGTTCGGCAACGATCGTGACTTCGCCCTGCATGGTGAACTTCAGCGCGTTACCCAGCAGATTTATAAATACCTGGCGCAACCGCGAATGATCTCCGCGCACGAACGCTGGAACATTAACCACATTCCACGCTAGCTCGATAGGTTTTCTTTGCACCAACGGGGAAACCGGCACAAGCGCTTTTTCAATACAGTCCTCAATACAGAAATCTGAAATTTCCAGTTCCAGCTTGCCGGCCTCGATCTTGGAGAGGTCCAGGATATCGTTCAGCAGCGAAAGGAGGGAATCGCCCGAACTCTTTACCATGACCAGATACTCGCGTTGCTCCGGGGACAGATTGGTATCCAATGCCAGCGCGGCCATGCCAAGAATTCCATTCATCGGTGTGCGCAATTCGTGGCTCATATTGGCGAGAAAATCGCTTTTAGCCCGGTTCGCAGCTTCCGCGGCTACTTTGGCCTCACGCCAAGACTCTTCGTTGCGCAGGCGTTCGGTAATATCCGCCAAGGTGACCACCGCGCCCCGGACTTTGCCATTCTGGACCAGCGGATGTGACCACAGTTCCACACGAACACTTGTGCCGTCGGAGCGCCAAACCGTTTCATTGGCGGCATGATATTTCTCCAGCGACCTGAATGTCTCGTGTATGGGGCAATCGCCCCAAACAGAGGGTGAGCCGTCGGCATGAGTGTGGTGAATCACGTCATGAATATTTCTGCCGAGCAGAGCCATCTGCGACGAGTAACCCATCAACCGTAGAAAAGCTGGATTACAAAAGGTGCAATTCCCAGAGTCGTCGATGCCGTAGACCGCCTCACCCACCGATTCAAGCAGCAAACGAATTCGTTCCTCTTCTCGAGAGAGTCGTGCCTCGGTGCGATCGCGCTCACTGATCAACGAACCTAAAACCAGCCCGGTGACCGACACGATCAGCATCAGAAATTGCATCATCGCAAAATGGGAAGGGTCACCGGGCGAAAGTCGAAGCCAAAGAACGATGCCAACGTCGACAACCAGAATTCCCGCGGTCGCCCCTCGCAGGCCGCGCCGCACGGCTACCCAGATGATGGGCAGAAAAAAAAGATAGAACATATCGTGGTTGTCGTGGGAGTTGGGCCCGAGAATGACCCACAGAGCCCCCAGAATAGCTGCGGCAATGCCGATGGTTTCAACGGTGCGAAGCGCACCCTGAGCTTCGTGAATACTTCTCCCCGGGAACGCCGATTCCGGATCCCTCGAAATGGGCGTCAGGCCAACGAAGCGGCGCGTAGCGGGCATCAAGAAAACCAGACAAAAAGGAGTCAGGCACGCAATCGCCACGGCGTCACCCACCCACCAGCTTAAGGACGCTTTGACATATTCGCCCGAGGGCACCGCGTGATCGAGCACCAGCGTCCCGGTCCCGAGAAACGCCACTATGCAGGAGGCTGGCAGGGCGACGAACAGTAAACTCATGACATCGCGAATCGAAGTAAGCTTCCAATCCATTTTCAGAACGCGCCGCAGGAAAATCGCCGCGCCCGCATACGCGCCGATGATCAGTAAGTTTCCCAGCAGGAACATGTAACTTAAGAACGCCGCGTGGTAGTTGAGTTTGGCGGCGACCAGAGCACCGACAAGCAGCACCGGCGCGTAACCTATGCCGAGTCCGATAAGCACGGCCATAGATAATCCGGTAGGCGGATACCACGCGCTTATGTCGGTCCACATTTGAAAAAAAACAGTTGAGCGATCCAACAAGACGTAAGCGGTGGCGATGAGAAATCCGATCAGGTATCTTCGTAGGGCGAAAATCCGTTCGGAGTCGGGATGTTTATCCATTTTTGTGGCCGGTGATGCATCCGCTGAGGCGGATTGAATGGAGCTCATACGGATTACTCGTTAATTTTCAAATTGGCACGTTTTACAACATAAAGGGTCCCGAATTGGCAGTGCACCTTGCCGGGTAATGGGCCCGCCGATTCCGCCGAAGATCGCGAGCACGGGCTGTAACTCACTTGTTAACAACGACAATGCCGGATTTCGAACGGGATTGCCCTCCAGAAACACACCTACCTCAATAGGAATGTTTAGCGTCCTAACCGCCAAAGTTGACACGAACTGCGAATGATGGAAAGTTCAGTGCTCAGGTCGCCGTGTTGGCGTAGGAGATCACCAGAATGGACACGAGATAGAAGATGAACATGAATGCCAGATAGACGTATGCCGGGCGAGTCGCGCCGCGGAATTCCTTCCAGGCCAGCACTCCCCACAACGCCGCGACCATCGGCGCAGATTGGCCGATGGCATAAGAAATGGCCACGCCGGTGAAGTTCGCGGCCACTAGGTTAAACACCGTACCTACGCCCCAGATGCAACCGCCAAGTATGCCCAGAAAATGACCGGACGCCGGACCGTGAAAGAATTCCGAGAAATTTACCGGTTGTCCGACCAGAGGGTGCTTCATGAAATACACATTCCACACCACACAAGAGAGCAGAGCGCCCAGCGTCAAGAATACTGCGACGCTGTACGGGCCGAGAGTGTTGCCATGGGTCATCGACCGCGTGACGAAAGGCGCCCAGACGCCCATCAGAACTCCGGAGACAACGCAGGTCACGATGCTCTTTCTGGTAACGGCGCGATTCGCCGTTGCCAGGCTGCCATAAGCTTTGCCGTCGAGGATCACCGCGACCACGGCGCAGACCACGCCCGCGGCCAACAGCCCTGCATGACCTTTGGGCTGCAGCACGTAGCTGGAAACCACGCCCACGACCAGCGCTATACCGATGGATACGGGGAAAGCAATCGCGAGGCCCGCCATGTCAATCGCTGCGACCAGCAACAGATTGGCAAGATTGAAAATTACTCCTGCGAACATGGTGGAGGCGATGTTGGAGCTGTCTGCACTGCGAATATTATTCAGGAAACGAGCAGGATCGTCCGCGGTACTTCCCATCGTGTAGGCCAGAACCAGAGAAATCAGAAAAATCCCGACCGCGTAATCCCAATAAAAAAGTTCGAAGCGATAATTTTTTACTCCCTTATAGGTATTCGCCCAGGACCCCCAGCAAACCGCGCTGGCGATCATCATGATCAGGGCCACAACGAAAGTGTGGGGCACGAACATTTTCGGTTCTCCTGTGCGTCTGTGGCGGACTAGCTCGAGAATGCGGGCGCGTCCACAGGGCGCTGCGACTTGATCAGCGCCATCACGTCGTCGCGCCGGCCCATCGATCGCGCGCCCACCTTCGTACAACAAATCGACGCGCATGCATTGGCGAAAATGCCTACCCGCTTGTGATCCCAGTTCTGCAGCAAGCCGTACGACAAACCGCCCATAAACGCATCGCCTGCCCCGGTAGAGTCTACGACGTTCACCTCGAACGGCGGGACACGCACCATCTCATTGGCGCTGGCGATAAGACAGCCGTCCGCACCCATTGTGAGCGCCACAATCTTCGGACCCAAGGCCAGCAGTTTTGCGGCCATTTTTTCGTAGCCACTCTCGCCGGTAATTTCCCGTGCGGCTGCTTTGCACGGCTTCAACACGTCCACCAGTTGCAGAGCCTCGAGCAGGTCCCCTTTGCTGCCCAGTCTGGCTTGGGCGAAATAGCTGGGCGCGACGTCGAGGTCGAATATCACGCGCACGCCGGCAGCGCGAGCAATCTGCATACCTTCGCGTATCGGTGGCAAGGGCAATTGGGAAGCCTCGGTATGAAAATGCCTGGCCCTGGATATGTTGGATGAAAAAAGCGTGCGCACTTGTTCAGCGGAAAGCTTGCCGTTGACATTCGGAAACATGTAAATGCAACGCTCGCCCTGGGAATCCACCGGAATCCACACAAAAGTAGACTGTTCACCTTTGATGGTTTCAATACCGGAAAGGTCGAGGCCATCATCGGCGAAAGCCTTGGTAATCAGCCGCCCGCTGTCGTCGTCTCCGATCAACCCCAACCAACCTGCCGAAACCCCCAGACGGCCCACTTGCGTCAGGTTGTTGCCGGTGACGCCACCTGCGTGAATCTCCAGCCGATCGGCATTTATTTTTTCCTCGGGGCCAAGCAGTCGAGGAACAATCGCAAAATAGTCGACGCCGCAGCTTCCAATTCCGACGACTGTAGCGGACTCTGACATAGTTCTCCCTGGCGGGCCGGGATTAGCTGTCTAAGAATCGACCAGGTGAGACGGCGCGCCAAGCCCGCAAACGTCGGGAAAGATAGCATAAGGCGAAGAACAAAGGCCATCGGCAAGTCTCTGATTTTCTCTGTTATATTTGCTCCGCTGCGTGTGCGCGAGGCGGGTTCCGGACCTCTCTGGCGAAGATCACTCACATCATGCGAAATGTTTCCTACCGCCCGTTCTTGATAGCTGTTTTTTTCTTGCTGGCCGTCACTATACCGGCAGGCAATGCCGTCGGCTTCGATACGCACAGATTTAATCCGGACAAACGACCACCGGCGCGAACGAATCAGGAAGTCGATGACGAAATCATCCGCACATACCGGCGCGACATTGCCGCAAGACCGCGCGACGCCGGGCTACGGATCGAATTGGCAAAACTTCTAGCCGGGCGCGGCCTGCTTCCGGAAGCGCTCGAGGCGTATCAGCAGGCCATGGCTCTTGAGCCTGGCGCCGAGAACATCCAGCTGGGGCTGGCGGAAATGTATCGGCAAGTTCACAACGACGACGAAGCGCGCAAAGTTTTGCAAACCGCGCGGAGGCAACATCCACAAAGTGTGGAAGTTTTGCGGGCGATGGGATCTCTGGAAGTCGATGCACAAGCCTACGACGCGGCGATCAATGCATTCCAGGACGCATTGCAAGTGTCGCCCTCGGACGAAAGTCTTAAACACGGCTTGGCCGCCGCTTATTTGAAAAAAGGTGATTCTGAGGTAGCCCTCCGCGAACTCAACATCGTGTTGCGCCAAAATGAAAACGACGGACTGGCGCGTTTTCTGCGAGCTGGAATCTATGCGGATGCCGGGGACAACGAAAAAGCGCTGAACGATGCGGAAAAAGTGGTCGCCGCCAAGCCGGATTATATGCCCGGGCGGATTCTGGACGCCAAAATATTGGTCAGATTGAAGGAATGTCAGAAGGCCGCGGAAATTCTTCGATCTACAAGGCCGTCACCGGCGTTGGACGGCGACGGATTATTCGTGCTGGCCAGCGCGTACGAATGCGCGGGAGAGAAAGATCTAGCCGCCGGAGTGCGGCGGGAGTTTGAGGCCGCTTCGCGCGCGGAGCACGAGATCACCGAAAATCGCGTGCAATCACTGCATCTGGTGGAAGAGGCTAACGCCCTGGCGATGCAGAACAAGCTGAAAGAGGCACAGGCATTGTTGCAGGAGGCGCTCACAAAGAATGCCGGAAATGCTTTCGCGTATTCGCAGCAGGCCAAAATCTATTTCTCTCTGGAGCAAATGCCGGAGGCCAGAGCCGCGATTGAGAAGGCTCTTCAGCTCCAGCCGTATCAGCCGGACTTCCTCTACGTGCGAGGCGTCATCGAAGAGAAAGAAGGCAATCTTGACGCTGCTTTGGCGGCCCTGCGCGCCGTCACGCTCGTCAATCCGCGGGAAGCGGATGCCTATTTCGAGATCGGCAAAATCTGCCTGCGGAAGAACGATCGGGCGCAAGCCCTCGACGCGTTCAAAAAAGCGGCCGAACTTGAGCCCGATGAGAAGGACTATCGCGAGGCGGTGGGGTCGGCCTCCGAGACGCGCCCGTAATCCACCTTTACCCATCTACCGGACGGGTTTCGGCGTCGGCCGAGTTAAAAGGTCCACATATTCCTTATAGAACTTTTCCTTATCCAGTTCCTTTTGAACTTCGACCAGTTGCTCCCCCATATCCGGTTGCTGCCCCGGTGCCCATGCGATGGTATCGCCATACGAAGCGCCGTGATCGATGTCCACATCGATGTACAGCTTCTGCCACTTGGTGATGAAACTCGGGTCGAGCCACGCCACAGCGGCTAATTCATCCCACAAATAATTGGCTTCAGCATATTTGGCGACGTACTGCGCCGCCGCCGTCGAGCTTTTCGCCACCTCGGCGATCAGACTTTTCTCCATGCGGGTTTGCACAGAAATATCCACGGTGGTAAGCACAATGCGCGGCCAGTGCGCATGCAGCACCGCGTGCGACGCTTCGGGATCCATCCAGAAATTGAATTCGCGGCGTGGCGTCAAGCTGAACTCCGGATCATCAGTATGCGGATTGATGCTCCCGGCCATCACAATCAACTCTTTCGTCATCTCGGCAAAGTGTGGATCGAGAGCGATTGCCAGCGCCAGGTCGGTCATGGGGCCGGCGGCATAAATGGTTACTTCGTGCGGATATTGATGAACCATGCGCACCATGAAATGCGCGGCGTCTTGCGTGGAAGCCTTGGTGGAAGGTGCGCCTTCCGGTATCGCCGGAATTTCGTAC
>JBBSFG010000177.1:0-7912 GCA_038238965.1 Candidatus Acidiferrales bacterium
CCCACGCTGTCATGCAATTCCCTCGCAATGCGCCGGCGTTCCTCGTCTTGCAAAGCCATCAACCGGGAAGAAAGTTGTCGCAACTGAACCGTGCGCGCGTGCACGATTTCTTCCAGGCTCGACTGCGACCGCGTCAGGGTATCCTCTGTTTGCTGTAGGGCGGCAATCTTTGCGGCACTGGTCTCGAGCGCCTGGCGCTCATTGTCGCGTGCGCGCCCCAGGCGCAGCGCGCAACTCGCGAACTCCGCCAACCCCGTCAGCAACCGCACATCTTCGGAATCGAATTTCGCTTCTTCGTTGTGCGACAGCACCCATAGCGTCCCCGGCCGCGCGTCGCCCGCGTAAACGGGAATTACCAATTCCTCCACGATGGGCACGTGCTCTTTGCTTACATACGGAAATCGCCGCGCCGGACGGTCGAACAGTTGCGGCGCATTCAGTTCCAGCGTTGCTCCGCAAGCGCTCAGGTTTCTCGGGGTGCTTCCACCGGCAAGCCCGTTCAACTCTCCGCACACGTGCGTCCACCGGAAGATTTCTTCGCCGTTGGGCAATGTTTCCGGCACGCTCAGACCCGCGGACCCCGCATTGCACAGGTCCATGGCCATGGCCAGCAGGTAATCCATCAGGATATCGGGAGCCCCGGCCATTACCCGCGCAAGGGAATAGAGCGCTACATTTTCCTGGTAAGAATTCGGCTTCCGCTTTCGCCTCGACCGCAGCTTCTGCGTCGCCAGCACGTCCTGCAGTTGCACAGGCGCGCACTGCGCGATTTCACGCTGTCCGTGTCCGTTATCGGGTGATCGCCTGCTTCGCGGCCCCGATCTGTTGCGCCGAATTGTTTGAGTATTCACGGCATGATCCTCATTTTTTGCTGCTTTTACATACCCGGGTCGACGACCTGGGCTTGTTTCGATTCCCTCCGAGCATTACCCGGTGTTGTCTGCGTAGAAGTACATGGTTCTATGTAGGACGGCAGTATGCTTTCCTTGACCGGGCGTTTACTGTCTCGTTTCGGACAGTACCAACGTGGTACTTTGCACCGCCGCTCTCGTCCCCGGCCTCGCTTTTCGCTTTTAGGCTCGTGCTACACTTCGCGTTTCAGAAGGGAATTACACGTGAACCCCATCCGCCTGATACCCCTTCTAAGCCTGTTCTTGGTCACCGCCGTGGCGGCACAGAGCAATCCTGATTCCCGGAACCTCGACATCGCCAAGCAGCAATCTCTCGGGACCAAACTCGAATCCACCATCTCGGAAGTCGACCGCAATCTCGACGGCGTTCTCGGCGTGGCAATCGAAGACCTTTCCACCGGCCAGAAATTTCAACTGCGCGCCGATTCCGTCTTCCCGCAAGCCAGCTCCATCAAGATCGCCGTGCTCGCCGAGCTCTATCATCAGGCGCAACTCTCGGTCCAGGGCGCCGCCGGCAAAGCCAAACTTTCCGACAGCTACACCATGCAAGCCACCGATCTCGTCCCCGACAGCGACATCATGGCTGGCCTCACGCCCGGCGTTACGCGCCTCACTAACCGAGATCTCGCAACCATGATGGTGGCCGTCAGCGATAATTCCGCAACCAACGTGCTCATCGATCGCCTCGGCATGGACAACGTCAACGCCCTGCTCGAAAGCCTCGGCCTGCACCACACGCGCCTGCGCCGCAAGATGATGGACATCCAGGCCGCCGCCGAAGGCCGCGAAAACATTTCCACGCCCGCGGAAATGCTCACTCTTCTAGAAAAAATCTATCAACGTAAAGTGTTGGATAAGGAAATGACTTCGGACTTTTTCAAGATGCTCAGCACGCACAAAAGCAGCTTCATCCCCCGCGACTTACCCGACGGCCTGCAAATCGCCGACAAACCCGGCGAACTCGAAGCCGTGCGCAACGATTCCGGCATCGTCTTCCTGCACAACCGCCCCTACATCATCTGCGTGATGACCACCTATCTCGCTCGCGAGCGCGACGGCGAAGACGCCATCGCCAAAATCTCCGCCGCCGCCTTCTCCATGTTCGACCGCCTCGCCCGCTCCAGCCCCTACGGCCGCATCATCTCCGACCGCAACTCCGCCGCCCCTAGGTAGACGTTACTAACTTGAGGCAGGTTCAAATATCGTTGTCATCACGTCGTGCTAGACTCCGCCGACTGTGTAGGAGTAACTCATGACTGCAGCAATGAAACGAGTTTTTATCGTTGGGTGTGCTCTGGCGGCTTCTCTTAGCGTTTTAACCACATCCTCAGTCGCCGACGCCTCCAAATCTCGCAAAAAGGCCGCCGAAGTCTTTGCCAAGGAGATATCTCGCCTACATTTCCACAAACTGTATGTCGCTGATTTCGTAGATTCCTCTGGTCAGCGAACCGAAAACGGATGTTATTTTTCTTCAGCCTTCTCCGCATACTTGAAGTCGCTATTGAAGGATGTAAATGTTATGAATCGCATTGATGGCCAAAAACTTCTCGACGCCGCGGGAGTGTCTGCCGCCGATGCTCAAGAACCGCAGAATATAATGAGTTTTAAAAGTATTTTGAATGCCGACGTCATACTGACGGGCCAAATGCGGATAACTGGGGACAAGGCCGAATTGCTGCTTAGCCTTCGTGACGTTTCGAGTGCAAAACAGCTGATCCAGTTGCAGTATCGGGAAAAGCTTGACGCATCCTTCAATAGCATGTTTCCTGCCGCTACCGATTCAAGCGGGCGAATCTTCTATTTTTCCACTATGGACGGCGTTGTAAGTCCGCAGTGCCGGCATTGTCCTCAACCCGAATTCACCGACCACGCACGCGCGACCAATGTTTCAGGTACTGCTCTCCTTTCAGTGCTAGTCGCTGCAGACGGCACACCTCATCAAATCCGCCTGGTTAAAAGCATAGAGCCGAGCCTTGACCAGGCGTCAGCCAACATAATGCGTACCTGGTTGTTCGAGCCAGCGCGGGACTCCGCTGCAAACCCTGTGCCGGTCCGTGTCGAGGTTGAGGTTTCATTCCGCCGCTACTAGATGAGTCGAGCGACAATGACTGGTCAAAGTGGAGGGATCTCTCTTAGATCTATCGCGCAAGCCAGCTCAGTTGGTGCCCACAACACCGCAGTTGCCCCAAGGCCAGAGCATTCACCTAGAACAACGCCGTCGCCCTCCGCTCCCACTTCTTGCTCTTTTCCTTCGCAATCCCCTCCACATCCTTCACGTACGCCCCCGCCTGCGTCAAAATGTGATGCAGATCGTTCCCCAAACTGATAAACGTAAATCCCTTCTCCAGAAATTCCCCCACCCGCGCCGTCCCAAAAAGAAAAATCCCAAGAATCACCTTGTTTTTCCGCGCTTCGGCGATCAAAGTTTCCGTCGCCGCTCCAAGTTCCGGCGACGTATACATCAGCGGAAACTCGTACTTTTCATACAAACCCATCGACATGCACAAATCGTTCTGCCCTAGAAATAAAATATCCACGCCCGGCACGGCCGCGATCTCTGTCATGTTCTGAATGCACGACGCCGTCTCCACCTGCAGCGCCACAATCAAATTATTGTTCGCATTCCCCGCATAACCCAGCAGCCCGGCTTTGTTCATGCTCCTCTGCGGAAAATAAACCGAGCGCGTCCCCGCCGTCGGATATTTCGTGCAGCTCACCGCCTGCCGTGCTTCCTCCGCCGTGTTGATGTACGGCACCAGCACCCCGTCCGCGCCCAGGTCCAGCGCCTGCTGAATCCCCGGCCGGTCGTTGTACCCGCCTACGCGCACCATCGACTTGGCCCCGCCATTCGCGATCGCCGAAAGCATCGCCGACAATTTTTCATACCCCATTGGCCCGTGCTGCGTATCCACCAGCAACCAGTCGTACCCGCTGTGCGCCAGTTGCTCCGCTACCGTAGGACTGTGCGAATTCAAAAACAACCCCAGCTTCGGCTTCCCCTCGCGCAACTCCTTCTTGAATTCCACACCCGTCACCGCATCCGCCATCGCCAATCTCCTTGATCTTCAGTTTCTGTCGAAATCCGTCGTCTAGGTTTCAGCAACAAAAATCGCCACAGTGTATCAGTTCAACGCCATCCCCCGCCAAACGTCGCCTATTCCACTCCGCCAACACTCTGGAACATGCCAGCGTCCGCTGGGTGTACAATGCAGCCGTTTCGGGCCAAAAGTCAGATTTCGGGACAAATGAAAAAGATTCGCGTAAAAGAACGGGAGGACAAATCATGAAGAAGACTTTGCTATTCGCGTTGTTGTTGTTCGTGGCTTTCCCGGCAATTTCCAAAGCGCAGGACGCGCTGGATGGAACATGGAAGGTCGACCTCAGTAAGGCGCAGATGCCTAAAAAACCTGACGTATACCTGCTGCAGGATGGCATGTATCACTGCAAGACGTGCGTTCCCGCTGTAAATATAAAAGCAGATGGCCAGGACCAGGCTGTAGCTGGTAACCCGTACTACGACACCAAGGCAGTCAAGGTCGTGGATGACCGAACCATCGAGGAAACCAACAAGAAAAATGGCAAAACGGTCGCAACATCAAAAACGACCGTCTCCGCCGACGGCAAGACCGCTAACTTCGAATTTGACGACAGCAGCGCCACCAACAGCCAACCAGTTACAGGTAAAGGTGAATTGACACGCGTAGCTAAGGGTCCGGCCGGATCACACGCTTTCTCGGGGTCTTGGCGCACCACGAAAATTGACAATGTATCCGACAACGGCACTACCTTCACCTACAAAGTGGATGGCGGCGCCTTGAATATGACCTCTCCCACCGGCCAATCTTATTCCGCCAAGTTGGATGGAAGCGACTCTCCATTCAAGGGCGACCCGGGTACCACCAGCGTCTCCATCAAACGCCTTGGTAAGAACTCCATAGAAGAAACCGACAAACGCGACGGCAAAGTCATCAGTGTGTCGCGGAACACCGTGGCAGCCGACGGCAAAACCATGAACATAGCCTGGAGCGACAAGTTGCATGGTACCAGCGGTTCAATCGTTGCCGTCAAGCAGTAGGCGCTATTTCCGTACGGGACACAGCCCAAGACCCACCTTCGATACTCATTCGAGGGTGGGTCTTTTGTCGTTTGCCAAGTTTACTTGGGAGCTCGTTATTTCTGAACTTTGACCGTATCCAGAAAATCTAAATCCCCGCTCGGCGACAACGCCAAATCCCCCAAATCCTTCCGGTGTACCGACACCGCATCCCCGAACCACATCGGCAAGTACGGCAAATCCACTGCTACAATTTTCTGCGCCTCGCTGCACAGCGCCTTGCGCTTCTCGCGATCCATCTCCACCCGAATCTGGTCCGTCAACGCATCCATTCGCGCATTACGATAGTGCCCGCGATTCGCCCCATCCGGCGGAAAGCGCTTCGACGAAAACACAAACTCAAAAATGTCCGGATCGTTATTGGCCCCCACCCAACGCAGCAAACTGATCTGAAAATTGCCCTTCACGGAGTCCGAAAGCAGCGTCGCAAACTCCAGCGGCCGCGTTTCCAGCTCAATGCCCACGCGCCGCCATTGTTCCTGCAGCGCCGCGCCGATCAGCCGCGCCTGCTCTTCCGTGGAAGTCTTCAGCAGCAAATGCATGCGCACGCCGTTCGCTCCGCGCGGAAATCCCGCGGCATCCAGAAGCGTTTCCGACCGCGCCGTATCCAGGGAGTATTGCGCCACGTCCGGTTCGTACGCCCAGTGATTCGGCGGCAAAACGCCCGTCGCAATCCGCGCCTGCCCGTGCAAAAGGTAACGAATCAGCGCCGCGCGATCCGTCGCAAACGCCAGTGCCTGCCGCACCTCGCGCCGCCCAACAATCGCATCCTCCATGTTGAAGCCCAGATAATTCAGGTTCGTCCCCGGCCGCTCGGAAACGCTCAACTCCGGTCGCCGCGCCAGCACCGGTACCATGTCCGGCGAAAGGGAACTGATCTCCATATCCGCCGACCCCTTGCGCAATTCCAGCGCGCGCACAATCGCATCCGGCACCACTCGTGCCCGCAGCCGTGCAATATTCGGCGCGCCGCCAAAATAATCCGCGTTCGCCGCCAACACTACTTCGTCATCCTGCGCCTGGCGCATAAACCGGAACGGCCCCGACCCGATCAGCCGCCGCGAAAAATCAGCCCCCGCATTCTCCGGAACGATCCCAATCGCCGGACGCGACACGCTCCACAAAAACGACGCGTACGGCGCGTTCAGATGAAACACCACCGTGTTCGCGTCCGGCGCTTCCACGCCCGCAATCATCCGAAATCCCCCGCGCTTCGGCGAGCGGTTCGCCGCATTCAAAATGAAATCAAACGTAGCCTTCACGTCGCGACTCGTTACCGCGCTACCGTCGTGAAAACGCACCCCACTCCGCAAATGAAAAACATACGTCACCGGATCCGGCGTCTCCCACGACTCCGCCAGATCCCCGCGCAGATTCATCGCTTCATCCCGCGCCACCAGCGAACTAAAAATCAACCCATCCAGATGCTGCGATTGCCCATCCGTAGCAAATCGCGGATCCAGATTCGCCGGATTCGACTCAATCAAAAGCACCAAACCCGATCGTTCCGCCCGCGCTGCCCGCTCAGTGTTGGCATGCCCCGAACAACCCGCAGCCAAAACAGCGGCGGAAACGCAGCACCAAACGAGTAGCCAGCCCCCTGCAGCCGTCCGGCAACCAACAATGGCAAACATTTCAGCCAACGTGCCCAGACGTGTCATTCCGACCGAAGCAGACCGACGCTTTTTCCCCAACTTCGCTCCTGCGAAGTTGTCGGTCTGCGCAGCGGAGGAATCTCTCTTCGATTTATCGCGCAAGCCTCGCCGCTTTCTCTTGAAGTTCCCGTTCACGAACTTGGCATCTAGATCGACCATCACCCGAACGAGTCACTCCGAACCGCAGCGTAGTGGCGCCTGAGCCTGCCCGCCGTGTGTTGGGCGGAGAATCTGCTTTACCCTGAGCCCGCACCAGCGGGAGAAGGGTGTTCATGCCGCGTTCGCGTAAGCCACCAAAGAAACGCCGCGCATTGCAAACCTACCGCTTCGCTCGCGCATAACAAATCTTCCCCAACACCGCCGGCCCCGTCGCCCCGGTAGCAGAAAAAACATTCCCCGCCCGCCGATGAAGCGTCTCATACGCCAACAACGCAAACGCAAACGCCTCCTTCGCCTCTTCCGCCACTCCCAACCGCGAAGAGGGAATCACCTCCACGCCCGGCAGCAGCGCACCCAGCTGCGCCATGATCAAAGGATTCCGCGCTCCCCCACCCGAAACAATCAATTGTTTTATCTTCACCCGCCGCAAAATAAACCGGTTCAGCGCATCCACCACCGAAAGCGCCGTAAAAATCGTCGCGCAACGAATCAAATCATCAGGCTTGGCACCAAACTTTCGCCCTAGCGCCAGCACGCGCTTCAAATACGCCGCGCCATAATATTCCCGCCCCGTAGACTTCGGCGGCGCAACGCGCAAATACGGATCACGCATCAATTCATCCAGCAGTTCCGGAATCGCCCGCCCGGCCAAAGCCCTCCGCGCATTCAAGTCAAATCGCGCTCTGCCACGCGTAAACCGCGCAACCAGCGCGTCAATCAACATATTCGCCGGCCCGGTATCGAACGCAAACACGCTACTCGTGCCGGCCCCCGCCGGAATCACCGTAACATTCGCAATCCCACCAAGATTCAGCGCCACCCGCCCGCTCCGAGCATCCCTATATAGAAGATAGTCCGCATACGGCACCAGCGGCGCGCCCTGTCCCCCCAACGCCATATCCGCCGGCCGAAAATCCGCCACCGTGTTCACGCCCGTCCGCGCCGCAATCACCGCCCCTTCGCCAATCTGCAACGTCGATGCCACCCGCGCCCCGAGGTAGGGAACCGCCTTACCTTGATGAAAAATCGTCTGCCCATGACTCCCAATCAAATCCACCGAAGCCATCGGCACG
>JBBSFG010000178.1:0-7879 GCA_038238965.1 Candidatus Acidiferrales bacterium
CCGCCCGGAACCAAACATCTTTTCCCAGTAATGCGGGAACGGGTGCGCGGCCGCTCCCCCATCGATTTCTATCCGCACTGGAGTGCTTTGCGCGCGCAGCAACGGCTGCATCAACAACGCAACGATCATCGCAAGAATCGCAGGCGTGACTTGGCGTGCGCGTAACCTCAATTTGCCCTTATGTGAACGCATGTTTGCTCCAGTGGCTCTTACGTCAGGGTGCAGGGCTGTGAGGAGGTCTAGGCAGCCCTCCGTCTACCTGCATATCTTGCTTAGAATATCGATTTTATAGCATAATTCGCCGTCATTGGGCTGTTGGATCCGTTGGTGCCGGATCCGCCAGCGTATGTCTCCGGGGAGATCCATGTCCAAGTCGAGGCTTCATTGTTGTTTGCTGTCCACTCTTGTTCTAATTCTCGCGCCCGCCGCACGGCCCGGCGATGATATCCCAAAAGCCGCCTGGAAGCGGCCTCTCGGCGCGCCGCTGGAAAATCCTGGAACCAGAAAAGTCACTCTGCAAAACATCGATGACGGTTATTGGCAGGGAGCGCCAGTCGGAGGTTTCGGCGCCGGCACTTTCTCGCGCACCTATCGCGGAGACTTCGCCCGCTGGCATTTGCAGGGCGGCATTCACAAATACCAGAGCATCACCGCCAACCAGTTTGCGATGTTTCAGAAATCAGAAGGCGATCAGGATGGAGTTGCCCAGGTATTGACCTCCGATCATCCCCAGGGCCCTGCTCTCAAATCGTGGAAGTGGGATTATCCCGTCGGCGCCGGAGACTATGCCGCGCTTTATCCCAAAGCCTGGTTCGATTATCGCTGGGAAAAATTCCCCGCCCACGTCTATGTCGAACAGTTCTCGCCGATCCTTCCCGACAATTACAAAGAGACCAGTTATCCCATCGCCGTTTATCGCTGGCACGCCGAAAATCCCACCAAGCACCGCGTCACCGTCTCCGTTCTTCTTTCCTGGGAGAATATGCTCGGCTGGCTGCGCACCAATGGCCGCGATTTCAGCGGCGCAATCAACGCCGGAAACTTTAACCGTTCCGCCAATGAATCTCTGGGCTCCGCGGGCACCATGAAGGGCATTGTTTTCGACCGCAACCATATCGAACCCGTCAAGGAAGCCTGGGACGGCCAGCTCGCCATCGCGGCTCTCGAAAGCCCGGGAGTCGAGGTCAGTTTTCAAACTACGTTCGACCCCAACGGTGACGGCGCTGACATTTGGACGCCATTCAGCAAAGATGGAAGACTCTCGAACAGTGCCGATCATTGGACCAGCAGCGACGAGCCTCTGGCGGGGGCCATCGCCGTGCGTTTTACGCTGGAGCCTGGCGAAAAGCGCGTGATTCCCATGGTCATTTCCTGGGACCTCCCGGTAGTGGAGTTTGGCGCGGGGCGCAAGTGGCACAAGCGCTACACCGACTTTTACGGAACTTCGGGCTTGAACGCCTGGGCCATCGCCCGCGACGGCTTGAAAAACGCCGCCCAGTGGAGTGACGCCATCGATGCCTGGCAGGCGCCTTACGTGAACGATGAAAGCAAACCGTTGTGGTATCGCGGGGAGCTCTTCAATGAAATGTATGTCCTGGCCGATGCGGGAAGTTTTTGGGGCCGCCAGTTAGGCTCGGATCCTAAAGCCCGCCCGGTTTACTCCTTCATGGAATGCTACGACTATCCTTACTACGAAACTCTCGACGTTCGCTTTTACGGTTCCATGCCGCTGATAAAATTCTGGCCCGACATCGAAAAAGATGTAATGCGCGAATTTGCCGACACCGTCCCCCACGAATACGGCGAGAAAATGATCTGGATTTGGAAATCGCTCCATTCCGGTAGCCCGGAGTTCAGAATTCGCAAGGCCAAAGGCGCCGTTCCGCACGATCTCGGCGTTCCCAACGAAGATCCCTTCGTGCAGATAAATCAATTCAGTTGGCAGGACACCAATGGCTGGAAGGATCTGAACCCCAAGTTTGTTCTGATGATCTATCGCGACTTTGTCCTTACCGGCAGCAAAGACAAAGACTTTCTTCGTTATAGCTGGCCCGCTGTTCAGGAAGCCCTCGCTTATCTGCGCAAATATGACAAGGACGGCGACGGCCTTCCCGAAAACGAAGGCTATCCCGACCAGACTTATGATGAGTGGGTTGTTCGTGGGGAAAGCGCGTATTCCGGAGGCTTGTGGCTCGCCGCTCTCCGTTCCGCTGAAGAAATCGCCAAACAACTCGGTGACTCGGCAAAAGCCACTGAATATAACGATTTGTTCGCCAGGAGCCAGGCCAGCTATATCAAGAAACTCTGGAACGGCGAATACTTCCGCTACGATACCGCCAGTGAATATCGTGATGACATTCAGGCCGACCAGCTCGCCGGCCAGTGGTACGCCAACATGACTGGTCTCGGCGACATCATTCCCCGGGAAATGCAGATCAGCTCGCTCAAGAAAATCTACGATTTCAATGTGATGAAATTCGCCGGCGGTTCTATGGGCGCCGTCAACGGTATTGCTCCCGACGGCTCCCTCGTCAAGACCAACGAGCAGGTTCAGGAAGTCTGGACCGGCACCACTTTCGGCCTGGCCGCCTTAATGCTTGGTGATGGCCTTAAAGACGAAGCTTACAAAACCGCCTGGGGCGTTTACCACACCACCTACGAAACCAAGGGCTACTGGTTCCGTACTCCCGAAGCCTGGGATATCACCGGCAATTTTCGTGCCTCCATGTACATGCGTCCCGCCGCCATCTGGGCCATGGAGATGACTCGTCCGCCAGCTCCGGCGGCCCGGTAATTCTCAAAATCTTCACTGAGCAAGAGCTAATGCCAGTCTGGAACACGTTTCGCAGACTGGATTGCGTGCCCGCCAGCCCGGTCTTATGCTGATGATGAGCCTGTATCCAAGTCACAACCACGCCAGCCCACACGGTCTGCTGCTTGTATAGCGCTCCCGGATAATCATGGCTAAACCGCGATTCTTGGTTTCACTCACGACCAGCGATAACGATTATCAGATTGAGCAGGCCCAGTCCGCCGAACAGGTGGCCCGCAAACTGGGCGTCCAAGTCCAGATTGTCTTCGCCGATAACGACGCTATCAACCAGAGCACCCAGGTTTTGAAAGCCATTCAGTCCTCCGAGGCCGCCCGTCCCACCGCCATTATTTTCGAGCCCGTAGGCGGCACTGCCTTGCCGCAGGTAGCGCAGGCCGCTGTCAGCGCTGGGATCGGTTGGGGAGTTTTGAATCGCGACGCCGCGTACATACCTGATCTGCGCAAGATGGCCACTGCTCCGGTGTTTGGCCTCACTTCCGACCACATCGAGATCGGCCGTATCCAAGGCCGTCAATTCGCGGCGCTCTTGCCGCATGGCGGTTCGATTCTTTACATTCAGGGCCCATCTGAAAATTCCGCTGCCAAGGAACGCACCCTTGGAATGCGGGAAACCAAGCCCGCGAATATCCAGGTCACCATTCTTAAAGCGCAGTGGACGGAAGAAAGCTCCACCCGCTCGGTTCGCTCGTGGCTCAAGCTGGTCACTTCTCAACGCGCACCTATCGACCTGATCGGCGCACAAGACGATTCCATGGCCATTGGCGCGCGTAGAGCCTTTGATGAATTGACCAACGAATCGGAAAAAGAGCGCTGGCTCAGCTTGCCATTTACCGGCTGCGATGGTCTCCCCAAAACCGGCCAGTCCTGGGTGCGCAGCGGCCTTCTGGCTGCCACGGTATTTGTTCCTCCCAATGCCGGCGAAGCGATCGAGATGGTTTTCCGCGCCCTGCAAGCCAAAAAACAGATCCCCGAGCGGGTACTCACCGTCCCCGTTTCCATCCCCGCGTTGAGTGACTTGAAGCCCTTCGCGCGCACCTGACGCATCTCCCCAAACTGTTTTATCCCCTCCATTGCCGCGCTAGAATACCGATTGTTCTCACGATTTCCTTGCCCCGCAGCGCCTTGCAGAGGGTATAATTTTCGCCGCGTTCGAAGCTCGTGCCTTCGTTACCTCTAGGGAGACGCCCGAAATGAAAAGCCCATGCGAAAATTCCGGAATGGATCGCAGGCATTTCCTGGCTGCCGGCGGCGGAAGCCTGCTTGCTGCGGCCATGCCTTCCGCGAGCCATGGTTCGGACTTCCATCACGGGGAAACTGCGGGCCACGTCACCCGCCGTCCCGCCTCCGCGGCCTCTTCTCAGCGCAAAATTCCCATCGGAGTGTTCGACGCCGTTTACGACAAGCTTTCTCTCGATGCCATGCTCGATAAGGTCAGCGCTCTAGGCCTGGAAGCCATGGAGATTGGCACCGGTGGTTATCCCGGCTCCAATCACTGCCCGCTCGACGAGCTGGTGGCCGACGCAGGCAAGGCCAAAGCCTGGAGGAAAAAATTCGAAGACCGCGGCATTCGCGTCGCCACCCTCAGTTGTCATGGCAATCCCGTTCATCCCGATGCCGCGCACGCCGCCCGCGACGCCGAAACTTTTCGCAAAACGGTGCGGCTCGCCGAGATTCTGGACATCAAAGTCATTGTAGGTTTTTCCGGCTGTCCCGGTGGCTCGCCCACCGATACGCAGCCCAACTGGATCACCTATCGCTGGCCTCCCGAATATGCCGAGATGCAGGATTGGCAATGGAAGGAAAAAGTCGTTCCCTACTGGAAAGAAGCGGCCAAGTATGCCCGCGAGCACGGCATCCGCAAACTCGCCTTCGAAATGCATCCGAATTTCGTGGTCTACAATCCCAGAACGCTCTTGAAACTCCGCGAAGCCGTCGGCGAAGAAATCGGCGCCAACTGCGACCTCAGCCATCTATTCTGGCAGGGCTGCGATCCCGTGGAGGTCATTCACTTCCTCGGCAAACAGGGCGCCATTTATCACGCGCACATGAAAGACACCGCGTTTTATCCCGATAATGTCAATAAATACGGTGTGCTCAATTTCGCCTTCGAAAAGCAAGACCTGCCGTTGGCCTCGGAAACTTTTCGCGCCGTCGGCTATGGACACGGCGCCGCCCTCTGGAAACAGATTATCCAGGCCTACATGGACATCGGTTATGAAGGCATTCTCAGTATCGAAAATGAAGACCCCATCCTTCCCGGCGAAGTTGGTGTTGAACGGGCCGCTTACGTTTTGAAAAACGTGCGCGCCGAACTGTTGGGAGCCTGAGGTGCGCCGCCGGCAATTCTTCGGTGCCTGCGCCGGAGCCGCCGCTACCGCCGCGGTCGCCGCCAACGTCGGGGCCGACGTCGCGGCCTCCGCCACGCCGCATTTTATGCACGCGGGCGCCGCCCAGGCGCTCCCTAGTGGCGTTCCACCCTTTTCCATTTCCGTCATGTTGTGGACGGTCTACGAAAAACTTCCCTTGCATCAGCGGCTTGAGAAAGTAGCGGAAGCGGGCTACACCGCTGTCGAGCTGGTCGAGGAATACAGGAATTTTTCCAAAGAAGATTTCGCTAAATTGCGAGCCAAAAAACGCGAGCTGAATATCACCGTGGACGCCACCAGCGGCATCCACACCAGCTTGTGCGATGCCTCTCAGCGCGACGCTTTCCTCGCGGAGGTATCCGCCAAGCTTCCGGTCCTCGAAGAACTCGAATGCAATAAATTGATTGTGCTGTCCGGAGATCGCGTACCGGGCCAGAGTCACGAACAAATGCACGAAAGTTGCGTGGAGGGCTTGAAGCGTGCCGCCGATTTGGCCGCCTCCAGAAAAATGGGCCTGCTGCTTGAAAATATCGACCCGCTGGAGAATCCCAAATACTTTCTTACTTCCGTATCCGAAGGATTCGACATCGTGCGTTCCACCGGCGCTCCCAACGTCAAATTTCTGTACGATTTCTTCCACGATCAAATCGCCGAGGGGAATTTGATCGCCAAGCTGGAAAAGAATTTCAACCAGGTGGGCGTTGTCCATGTGGCTGATGTGCCCGGCCGCCACGATCCCGGCAGCGGCGAGATCAACTACCCGAATATCTTCCGCAAGCTCGGGCAACTGGGTTTTAATGGGTATGTGGCCATGGAATTCATGCCCGAAGGCGACCCTGTCGAAGCCTTGCGCGCCGCGCGCGAAATGGCCACCAAATACGGAAGCGTGCAGCGCAATCAGTCCGCTCGCGCCATTACTCCCGGAGGCACCCATGCAGCGGCGTGAACTTTTCAGGTTGCTCGGCGCCGGCGCTGCTCTGCCGGTGTTCGATTCAAATCTTCTGGCCATGTTTCAGGCGGCCCAGCCAAAATCCGGCTACGCCTTGCGAACTCTCAACCCGCACCAGAACGCCACCATTACCATCATGACCGATCTGATCATTCCCGAAACCGATACGCCCGGCGCCAAAGCCGCCCGCGTCAATGAATTCATCGATCTGATCCTGACCGAATGGGCCCACGAGGATGAGCGGCTAAGATTTATGGCTGGCTTCGAGGAAGTCGACAAACTCAGCAATGCGCTTTTCGCCAAAGACTTTGTCGCCGCCGCGCCCGTTCAACAGGCCGCTGTTCTGGGCGAACTCGATCAGCGCCTCGCCATGGAACGCGAAGGCCTGAGCCACAGTCCTTACGTCCGGCATAAGCACGACAACCAGCTTTCCGGCAGCTTTTTTGAAAGCGTAAAGTTCATGACCCTATACGGCTATTACACTTCCGAAATCGGCTTCACTCAGGAACTGCGTAAGCAAATCATCCCTGGCGCGTACCACGGATGTACGCCGGTGATCCCGCCGTCAGCCGCGAGCAAGGCTTAGGTGTTCTCGATGCCAGCTAAAAAGATTTATGACGCCATCGTTGTCGGCTCGGGAATCACCGGCGGTTGGGCCGCGAAAGAGCTGACCGAAAAAGGCCTCAACGTTTTATTGCTGGAAGCCGGCCGTCCCATCGTTCCCGAAGAGGATTACGTCGAGCATGTTCCCGCGTGGGAGCTGAAATATCACGGTTGGGATAATCGCGACGAGCGCATCAAAACGCAAAAAATCCAGCGCGAGTGCTACTACGCCTGCGACGAATATTCCCACAAATTTTTCGTCAACGACCTCGAAAATCCCTACACCACCGACCCTGGCAAGCCGTTTACCTGGATTCGCGGCCGCCAGGTTGGCGGCAAATCCATTATGTGGGGTCGTCAAAGCTACCGCTTGAGCGATCTTGATTTCGAAGCCAATCTCCGCGACGGCATTTCCGCCGATTGGCCTATCCGCTACAAGGACATCGAGCCTTGGTACGACTACGTGGAAGATTTCATCGGCGTCAGCGGCCAGGCCGAAGGCTTGCCGCAGCTTCCCGACGGCAAATTTCTGCCGCCCATGGAGATGACCTGCGCCGAGCACGTCGTCAAAGACGCGCTGCCCAAAAATTTCAATGACGGCAGAATGATGACCATCGGCCGCGCCGCCGTACTCACTCGCGTCCATCGCGGCCGCGCCGCGTGCCACTACTGCGGAGTTTGCCATCGCGGCTGCATCACTCGTTCCTATTTCAGCAGCCTCAATTCCACTTTGCCCGCCGCGGAAAAAACCGGACGCATGACGTTGCGCCCTTACAGTGTCGTGCACAGCCTGATCTTCGATCCCTCCACGCGGCGCGTCACCGGCGTGCGCGTCATCGACGGCCAGACCAAACAATCGCTCGAGTTCCACAGCCGCATTCTTTTTCTCAACGCTTCCTCGCTGGAATCTGCGCGCATCCTGCTGAACTCTTCCACGCCGGAATTTCCCAATGGCCTGGCCAACACCAGCGGCGAATTGGGCCGCAACGTGATGGATCACGTCATGGGCGGCGGCGCCGACGGCGTCATTCCCGGCAATGAAGATAAGGATGAATTTGGCAATCGCCCCAACGGCATCTACGTGCCGCGCTTCCGAAATATCAAAACGAAAGAACCGTTTCTTCGCGG
>JBBSFG010000179.1:0-7860 GCA_038238965.1 Candidatus Acidiferrales bacterium
AATCACGAATGGCAGGCCGCCGCGGGCTTCCTAGTATTGCTTGGCGTGCTTGTCTTGATCTGTCGCCTTCGCGGATCCTGACTCGGATCCTGACGCCGTCACCGCCGCCGGAATATTGCACGCTACAAAGCATGAAATTTCCAAATCGTCGCCGTCCGTCAGAATGTGCACCGCGCCATCCTGTCCGTCCTCAGTACCCGCGCTCCAGCCGTTTGCAATCGCTCCAGCAGTTCCGGGCTGGGATGTCCGTACGGATTGTCTTCCCCCGCGGAAATAATCGCCACTTCCGGGCGCACCGCCTCCAGAAACTCCTGCGTGGTTGAATTCTTGCTCCCGTGATGCCCAACCTTCAGCACGTCTGCCCGCAAATCTTCCCCGGAACTTTCCGCCAGCATCGCCCGTTCCGCCTGCTTCTCCGCATCGCCCGGCAACAGCAATGTCCTGTTCCGGTATTTCAATCGCAACACCAGCGAATCATTATTCTTCGCCGTCACCGCGGCATCCCCGCCGGAAGCTTCCGGCCACAAGAATTGACCTTCCACTCCATCGAGAGAGAATCCCTCGCTGCGCGACTCATGCTCCACGGGAATATGTCTCGCTTTCGCCAGCGATTCCAGCTTGGCCAGCGCCGCACTTTTTACTTCCCGCCCGATCCACAATCGCCCCACCCGGAAGTTTTCCAGAATGGCATTTAGTCCGCCCAGATGATCCTGGTGTGCGTGCGTCAACGCCACCACATCGATCCTCTTGAATCCGCGCGCCCACAAGTAAGGCGACACCGCCTCTTCTCCGGGATCGACTCCACGAGCCTGCTCGTGCCCCGGAAATCCTCCAAACGCGCCGCCTCCATCGATCAATAAAGTCTTTCCTCCCGGCGATACCACCAGCAAGGAATCTCCCTGTCCCACATCCAGTATCGAAACCTCCAGTTTCCCCGCCGAGGTGCGCGCCGAAAACGGAAACGTGGCGATCAGTAGCATCGCTCCGCCCAGCACGCAGTACAAACCGCGCGCCACCCACTTGTGACGCAAAAATCCCACACGAAAACAAACCGCCAGTAACGCCAGAGTGATCAGGAAAGCAACCACCAGCCAGCCCGGCGGCCCCGGGATGCGGTAATTGAGCCGCTGAAAATGCGCGCACCACGCCACCGCGTGAAGCAGCCCCTGCGTAAGCCACGACAGCGGCAGCGCCAAAATCCCGCGTAACGTTGGGAATAATGCTCCGGCGATCAAAGTCAAAAATCCTGCGGGAACGATCAACGCCGTCAGCGGCACCGCCGCGAAATTCGCCAGCGGCGCGACAAGCGTGATGCGATGAAATTCACTCGCCAGCAGTGGAAGCATCCCAACCTGCAGCACCAGCGTCAGCACCAACAATTCCCACACGCGAAAACTCAGCCCCAGCGCTCCAACGCCTAACGTTCCCGGCACTGTGGAGATTCGCGTCGGAAAACGGCTCTCCACAGCACGCGCCACCGCTCGCAAATCGATTCGCAACTGCGCCGCCCTCGGTTCATGCGCGGCGTCCCTGGAAACGTCCCGCCATCCGTGCAGCGCCCGAGCGTACGGCTGCACCGTGCTTTCCAGCCACGGCAGCGCCAACCCTGCGATGCACCCGATCGCCAAAAACGACAGCTGAAAGCTCGAATCCCGAACCGCCAGCGGGCGCGCAATCAACAGCACCAACGCGGCCACCGCCGCGGAGTTCAACAACTCCAGCCGCCGGAAGAAAAATCCTCCCATCACCACAATTCCCGCCATCAATCCGGCGCGCAACACTGGCGCCCGCTGCTCCACCACTGCCACGTATACAATCAGCATCAGTAGCGTAAAACTCATCGTCCACATCCGCGGCAATCGCAGTTTTCGCCCGATCCAATATAGCGCCAGCGCGAATGCGCCCACGTGCAGCCCCGCCACCACCAGCACGTGAAACGCCCCGGTTTTTTGAAAATCGGTCGCTTCCTCATGTTCCACGAAGTTGCGGTCGCCCAGCAGCATCGCACGCAGCACTCCCGCCACTTTAGGCTGGCGCATCCACACCGCGTCGATTTCTTCGCCAAAAGCGCGCCGCGTGCGCGAAGTCCATCCCGCAAGGCTCGGCCTCCCCGGCGCTATAAATTCCAGCAGTTCCGGCGCGCGCAGTGTTGCCACCAGGTCTATTCCTTGCTGCGCCAGGTAAGCTCGCCGGTCGAACGCGCCTTCATCGCGAAACACCTGCGGCAGCTTTGCCTGCGTTAACACGGACACGCGATCGCCCCCATGCAGTGATACAACCGATGATCCCTCGCGTGTCGCATAACTCAGCCGCAATCCGCCAGTCGCGGGAACAAATACGCCTTGGTAGTCCACGCCCGCCAGCTCAATGTCGTAGCCCACGCCCCACGGCAGTCTTTCTGGTTCGCCCCGCAACTGCCCGTAATATCCCAGCGGCGAACTCAAATTAATCCCGCCCGTATCCATCAAGCTCAAAATAGCGTCAGGCCGCCGTGGCTGTTCAGAAATGCACGCTCCCGCTACTCCCAGCAAACCCCAGCAGAGCAGAGACACAATGCCGCTCGCTGCCAGCCAAGCAAAACGCGTACAAATTATTCCAATGAGCAGGGAAGCAGCGGATGCTGCGAACAGAAAAATAACAAGACTGCGTGAACTGGCGTGCCGGGCAACCGCAGGTGTCAGACCTAAAGCAATCCCCGAAGCAAAAATCGAGGTGATCGCAATGGCCGGCAGTTTCATCCGACTTTACGTAATCGAACCATCGTCTCAATATGAAACGTTTGCGGAAATAAATCGAACATATGCATCTCTACAATCTCGTACGGGTGAACTCCCTCCGCGCCGATCCCCGCGGGCTTCCGCGCCGTCCCGGTCAAAATCGCCAGATCCCTCGCCAGCGTTGCGGGGTCGCATGACAGGTACACAATCTCCGCCGCACCCAAACCGGCGAGCGCCGCTGCCGCCTCCGCCCCCAGTCCGGCTCTGGGTGGATCAAGGACCACAAAATCCGGCCGCTCCGGCGTTTTCTTTAGAAATTCTTCCGCCTGCTCGTTGTGCGAAACAATGGTCACTCCCGCGCCTTCGGCGTTGCCAGTCAGATCCCGGCTGGCCGCCAAATTAGCGTCCACGCTGATCACCCGTTCGAACGCCCGCGCCAGTGGCAGCGTAAAAAACCCCACACCGGCATACAGATCAAGCGCCAGATTGCCCTTCGCTCCGGCGATCATCGTTGCCAGCAGCTCTTCGGTCAGAAATCGATTCACCTGAAAAAACGACAGGTGGCTCACCTGGTATCGAAATCCCCCAACCTCATGAACCAGAAATCCCGGCCCTGTCAATTCGAACCGGTTCTTTTTCTGATCCAGCAGCAGTAGGCTTTCCAGCCATGGCAGCGTCGCGCGCAGCAGGGAAGCGAGCTCTTCGGCGGGCGCGGAAAATTTCTCAAACGCCACGTTCAATGCGATTTTCTCGTCCGCCGAGTCGGTGAACGCTTCAATCTCCAATATTCCGGCGGGCAATTTTCCGCCGCGGGCCATATCCTGCAGCCTTCCAAATGTTTCCCCCAGTCGTGGCGAAAGCACCGGGCACGCATCGATCGGCAGAATCACCGAACTCTGCGGCAGAAAATATCCCAGTGCCCGCGGCATTCCGCTGCGCACCGCCCATTGCGCGCGATTGCGATACCCGTAAGGTTCGCCGCTGTGCGATGTAACTTCGCCCTGCCACTGCACCCCGCCCAGCCGTGACAACGTCTCCCGCAAAATCTCAATCTTCAGCCGCACCTGTTCCGCGGCCGGAATATGCTGGTAATGGCATCCGCCACAAATCCGAAAATGCGGGCAAGGCGCTTCTATGCGCTCGGGTGACGGCGCCGTCACTTCCAGCAGCTTCGTCCACACCAGTTTCTTCTTTTTCGTGGTCGGCGCGACGCGCACGCTCTCGCCCGGCAAAACGAAAGGCACAAATACGGTATTGCCATCCGCGTGCGTCAATCCGTCCCCGCCATAAATAAGCTTCTCAATTGATAATAGTAACTCATCTGCCATAGTAATGCGTCCTCAATTCCGAATCTGGCTGAAGCGGGAAATTCTCAGGGCCGGCGAGTGTCGGCGCGGTTAACAAAGTGTATCCGACGCGCCCACAAAAAGCGCGTCGCGGTACAATGTCATTGCTGCTGAACTCCGGTGAATCGCAAGGGGCCTCTCATGAACCGATATCGTTCCATCCGTTTTTTTCTGTTCCTTGCCCTTATCTTCGTTCTTTCCGGAAGCCTCGTCGCGCAAAGCACAGGGGACAAAGTCCTGGTGGTCAACGGTAAAACCGCCTCATCCCCTATTCGCCAGATCGACGGCCGCTCTTACGTCGATATCGAAACGCTTGCCGAAGTCACCAACGGCACCTTCGCCGTTGAGGCCCACCGTATCCTGTTAACCATACCGGCCCACGCCGATCGAGCCGTGCCGGTTCCCGCTCCGGCAAATCCCGTTGCATTCCAAAATCAGCAGGTAATCACTCGGGATTTTGCGGCCGCCGCCATCTCCGAGCTGGCCGAAATGCGCGAGTATCGCGGCACCATTCGCGCCATGATCACCTACGGCTTGGCTGTCAGCGACGCGTGGTCCCAGAGTTATCAGGAACAGGTCCTGGTCGGCCTGCGCCAGGCCGAAGTCGCCGCCGCCACCGATGCCGATCGCAACGCTCTTCAACTGCTACACAATGAAGTCGACAAACTGAACGGCTGGGCCAGCGGAGTATACGCGGCGCGCCAGGCCCTGAACGGAGCCACCACCGTCGATCCCAACGCGCTCCAAAACGACCAGGTCCTTGCCAAAATTCGCAGTTGCGGCCAGTTCCTCAATTCCATGATCGTCAGCCGCACTTTCACCGACGACCCCATCTGCCACTAGCAATGTGTTAGACCGCACACAAACTCACAACAAATAATAAAGACTCAACCTCGGCAACCCAAATTCCTCCAGCAATCGCTTCTGCACAAATTGCTTCTCCACCAGCGCCAACTGTTCCGCCTTCATCTTCCCCCGGTAAGCCGCCAGTTGCCCATCCATTTCCCGCCGAATTCGCAACATCCCTTCATCGCTCACAAAACTGCCCAGCACCGCCTGCTGCTTATCGTCCAAAACCGTCAACCGCCGCTCCAGATCCTCCAGATCCGGCGTCCCCGGAGAATCCAGCAAGGTCACGCTGCCCTCCAGAGACCGCGCAATCTCTATCAATCGCACGCTCAATTCAGGCTGTGCAATAGAATGTCTCTCGGCCGCGCCTTTCACCTTCGCAATGTTCCGCGCAAAATAATCCTTCACTTCCTCGCGCGAAAAAGTTTCCTTCTTCGCCGCCCGCGGCGTTTTTCCACCACCGCTCCCCGCCGCAGCTTCCTTCCGTTCCTCCGCCGCTTCCAAAACAGCGTCGGTACAATAAGCCAGGCTCTTCAGCGGTTTGCCCAACCCTCCCCGTCGCGACCGCTGGTAACTCTCAAACGCCCGGTCGATCCCCGCAAGCGCCGCCTCCAGCGGTATTCCCGCCTTCTGCCACGTCGCCATGATTGCCCAATCGAGCGGCGACACCAGCAGGTGCGCCCCGCGCTTCTTCCAGAAATACTCTTCGATTTCCGTGAAGTAATTGAAGTAGTTCCAGCTGTCCATTGGCAAATTTCGAGGAATTAATTGCTGATCAATCAGCCTTTAAGCCGACCTACACAATTTATTTCTGAACTTTCTTTTCCAGCGTGCCTTTGGCCGGCTCCGCCATCTGATTCTTCTCCCAGATAAGCCGCAGCCCCTTCAAAGTCAGAAATTCATCGGTGTGCTGGATATGTTTTGATCCCCGCGCCACCAGTCTTGCGTGTCCGCCGGTGGCCACCACGGTAACCTCTCCGCCCAGTTCATCCTTGATGCGCTTCAACATGCCGTCTACCATATCGACCGCGCCGTAGTACAAGCCCGCCTGCATATGCGTCACGGTATTCGTGCCGATTACTTTTCCCGGATCCTTAATCTCCACACGCGGCAGTTTGGCCGCGCGCGCAAACAGCGCTTCCGAAGAAATCCCGATTCCCGGAGCGATTACCCCACCCAGGTATTCTCCGCGCACCGAAATCACGTCAAACGTAATCGCCGTGCCGAAATCCACCACCACGCACGGCCCGCCATATTCCTGAAACGCCGCCACGCCATTTACAATTCTGTCCGCGCCAACTTCCAGTGGATTATCCACCAGCACAGCCATGCCGGTCTTCACTCCCGGCTCCACAAAAAGCGCCTTTTTGCCCAGATAAATCCGCGCCATTTCCACCAGCGTCCGGTTTACGGGAGGTACCACAGAGCTGACGATCACGCCGGTGATGGCGCCGCGATCCAGTCCCGCCAGAGAAAAAAGGTTGCGCGTCAGCACGCCGTACTCATCGACGGTTTGCTCGCGCGCCGTAGTCAGCCGCCAGTTAGCCACCAGTTCGGCATCGCGAAAGACGCCTAAAACTGTATTCGTATTTCCGACATCGATCGTCAGCAGCATATCTATTTGTCCAGCCGCTCCGTCTGTGTTGCAGCGCCCGCAATGATGCGCATCACTTCGCTTCCGTAATGTCCCCGGCAACCACGATCACGGTTTCTCCATCGTCCCGCTTCACGCGCAGCAATCCGGTATCTTCCAGCCCCGCGGTCACTCCCGAAAAGCTCTCCCGCCCATTCGTCACCCGCACTCGCTTGCCGCGCGCATAGCTCGAAGCCCCCTCAAACCGCTTCACCACACCGGCCGCGCCTTCGCTCAACAGTTCCTTGTAATCACTTTCGAATTGTCGCAGGAATTGCACCAGCACTTCCAGCCGCGATTGACTTCTACCCGTCTCCATCCGCAATGACGTGCTCGTCCCCGTCAGATCGCTCGGGAACCGCTCCTGGTTCACATTCAAGCCAATGCCCACGATCACGAACCGCACTTGCGACGGCTCCGCGTGCATCTCCGTCAGAATCCCCCCCACCTTTTTCCCCTGGATCATCAAATCGTTCGGCCATTTCAAATCCACGCTCAAACCCGTCGCCGCCTCCACCGCCGCCCGCGCCGACAATCCCGCCATCATCGTCAGCAGTGGAGCCTGCACTGGCGCCAATCGTGGCCGCAATAAAATTGTTGCGTAAATTCCCGCCGCTCGCTCCGAATGCCACGAATGTCCGGCCCGCCCTCGTCCCGCGGTCTGCTCTTCCGCCAGAACTACCGCCCCTTCCGGCTCCCCCGCGTGCCCCAGCTCCAGCGCCACGCGATTGGTCGAATCCGTTTTGAAAAAATGGTAAATCCGCTTCCCGAATAAGCTGCCGCGCAATCTCGGCCGCAGCATGTCCGCCGTCAAAATATCCGGCACTTGCTCCAGAAAATAACCCGTAGCCGCGCGCCCTTTGACCTTAACTCCCAGATCGCGCAGGCGTGTCACCCAACGAAACACCGTCGACCGCGACACTCCAATTTCGCGCGCAATTCGCGCCCCGCTGATGACGATCGTCCCGTTCTCCGCCAGCAAGGTCAGCAGCGCGGCCACCTGCCGCTCTGTCGTCCCGGCAATCGTCCCCGAACTTTTTTGGCGCGAGGCCATTGTGGAGTCCTGAACCAATCGATTCGACGACCGTCCATCAGCCATTTATTCAGACGGCACTGCCGCCATCAGTGTGCCTTCTGTTCCAGTTGCCCCAGTCGCTCTGTCAGCTTCTGCATTTCGGTGCGCTGCTCTGCCAGCGTCGCTTCCAGCGCTCGCACCACCTTCTCCGGCGCGCGACTGCGAAACGTTTCATCGCCCAACTGCTTCTCCTTGGACCCAATCGCTTTGCGCAACCCTTCCATATCCTTCGCGATCCTG